>CAMMBX010000001.1 GCA_946494345.1 uncultured Mycoplasmatota bacterium
TCACTAAGAAATAGAAAAGAAAGAGAGGTGTAGTCGAGATTTGTCTACTCGACTGAAAACATTATGTATCAAGCTTTATATCGTAAATATAGACCTACTGTTTTTGATGATGTAGTTGGACAAAATGTTGTAGTTAATACTTTAAAAAATGCAATTAAATATAATCATATAAATCATGCTTATTTGTTTTCTGGTCCTAGAGGTACTGGTAAGACAACAATTGCCAAGATATTTGCAAGATCTGTTAACTGCTTAGAACCAGTTGATGGTGTTGCCTGTGGAAAATGTAAAAGTTGCTTATATTCTTTTTCTAAAGAGTGTATGGATATTATTGAAATAGATGCTGCCTCTAATAATGGTGTTGATGAAATAAGAGAACTTCGTAGTAAAGTTAATATTTTGCCTAGTGAATTAAAATATAAAGTATATATTATAGATGAGGTTCATATGTTATCAATTGGTGCTTTTAATGCTTTACTTAAAACTATCGAAGAGCCTCCAGAACATGTTATTTTTATATTAGCCACTACAGATCCAGAAAAAATACCTGCAACAATAATATCTAGATGTCAATGGTATTCTTTTAAAAAGATTAGTAATGATGACATAAAGAAAAGATTATCAGAGATAGTTAAAGCTGAAAATATAAAAATTGAAGATAATGTTCTTGATAAGATTGCCCAAGCTTCTGATGGGGGACTTCGTGATGCGATTGGACTTCTTGACAAACTAAGGGCTTTTTGTACTGATGAGATTACTTTAAATGATTTTTATGAGATAAATGGGGAAGTTAATGAGGAAGAATTAAAAAAACTAGAGAATTTAATATTTTCTTATGAAATAAGTGATGTTCTTTCAACAATCGAAAGTTATTATCAAAATGGTAAAAATTTAATACAAGTAGTTAAACAGTTGATGATTCTTATAAAAGATGAGCTTTTTAACCATTATTTAAATGATTCTGTACTTTCTTTTGATGAAGAAGAACTTGTTAACTTTCTTAATCTATTAAATGAACATCTTGTCGAGTTAAAAAAAGCTGATGATGTTAGATTGTCTGTAGAGATATTCTTATTACATTATATTAATGAACATAAAAATAATGATTCTAAGGTGGAAGTTAGGAGTCAAGTAAATAATAATAATATAAAAGAAACTTCTTATGTAAGATCTGCAAAAGAAGAAAAAACTATATCCACAAAGACTGTGGAAAAAGAAAATAAAGAAAAAACTTTATTAACAGAAGTTGTTCAAAAAAATAATGAACAAACGAAAAAATATAAAGAGTTAATGTTAATAAGAAGTAAGAATACAATGATAGAAGCAGTTAAAGATGAGCTTAATAAAGAGACTGCTAATCTTGAGAAACTTAATGATTATACATTTGATCCTAATAATGGTTACCTTGCTTGTGAACTTTTAGATGGTAAGATTAGGGCTTCTAGTCCTAAGAATATTGTTATTAGTTATGATTATGAAGGTATGGTAGATAAGTTAAGTAATCATTTTGATAAATTAAATGACTTTTATAATGAAAAGACAGGTTCATCTAAAAAAATTGCTTTTATTACAACAGCAAAGTGGAATGAGTTAAAATTAGAATACATTAATCTACATAAACAAGGTAAACACTTTGAATATCAAGAAGAACCTGTATTGAATACTTTAGGAGAAGATGATAAAATAAATAGTGAATCTAACGACTTAATAAGTAAAACTATTGAGATGTTTGGAGATTTAGTAGAAGTTGAATAGAAAGAAGGAATATTATGAATATACAAGCGATGATGAAACAAGCTCAGAAATTACAAAGTGATATGATGAAAGTTAAGGACGAAATCGATAAGATGGAGTTTTCTAGTACTAATGGGTTAGTAACAGTTAAAATTAATGGTAAGAAAGAAATAATAGATGTTAAAATTGCCAACGATTCTGATTTTTCTAGTGATGATTTAGAAATGCTTCAAGATATGATAGTTATTGCAGTAAATGATGCAATGAAACAAGTAGATAAAGTTACAGAAGAGAAAATGGGACGTTTTAGTTCTATACCTGGGTTATTTTAATGTATCCTGATAGTTTAAAGAACTTAATAGAGAGTTTTGAAAATTTTCCAGGAATAGGAGAAAAGACGGCAGAACGGATGGCTTTTTCTGTTCTTGGGTTTGATGAAGATAAATTTAGATTGTTACAAGAAAATTTAGAGGATGTTAAAAATAATATTCATCCATGTAAGATATGTAATACACTTACTGATAAAGATGAATGTATGATATGTAGTTCTGACTTGAGAGAAAAAGGGACTATTTTAGTGGTAGAAGATTCTAAAATAGTGTTCTTGTTTGAAAAGTTAGGGACTTATAAAGGTCTATATCATGTTATTAATGGACTTATTTCACCACTTGATGATGTTAATCCTGAAGATATAGGACTTGATAAATTATTGGATAGAGTTAAGAATGAAAATATTAAAGAAGTAATACTTGCTTTAAAACCTAGTGTGGAAGGAGAGATAACTTCTTTATATATTAAGAAAATACTAGAGGGAATGAATATTGTTGTTACAAGACTTGCTAGTGGGGTACCTATAGGTGCTGATATGGAATATATAGATACTCTTACTTTGGAAAGAGCTTTAGAAGATAGAAAAGAACTTTCATAATTATAATTACTTTTTCATATGCTTTATTAGGTGAAGACTATGAAGCAAATTATGAAGAAAGTATGGCATGTTTTACAAAGAATAATAATTAGTACTTTTATACTGTATGGTTATAATTTAATTGCAACAAGATTTAACTTAGTTATTCCTATTAATGTTATTACAGTAGGCTCTGTTAGTTTACTTGGGTTTCCAATGCTCTTTGTTTTGGTTTTATTAAAAGTATTAATGTTTTAAAGGTGGTGTCTAATGGATTTAGAAGTAGAGTCTTTACAGCCTAAATTTTATAATGAGATAAATAAAGCTCTTGATAAGGGCTTTTTGTCGCATGCTTATCTAATAGAGACTAATAATAATAGTTTAGAGGTTGTTAAGAAATATGTTCTTTTCTTAGTAGAGAAAATATATGAAGACTCTTATAAAAATCATGATGTTACTATATCTAAAGATAAATTATTTCATTTAATTGAAAATAAAGAGTTTCCTGATTATATAGAAGTTAATCCTATTAATAATCAGATAAAAAAAGAACAATTACTATTTATTAGAGATGAGTTTTCTAGTAAATCTCTTTATAATACAAGAAAAGTATATGTTGTATTTGAATGTGAAAAGATGAATGTTAGTGCTTCTAATACAATTTTAAAGTTTCTTGAAGAGCCAAGTGATGATGTAGTGGCTATCTTTGTTACTAGTAATCAATATAATATTTTAGATACTATTAAATCTAGATGTCAGATTATAAGGCTTCAATATGAAGATAGTAGTGATATTAGTTTTAGTGATGATGTTCTTTCTTTTGTTGAAGATATAAATAATAGAAAGAATGAGGACTTGTTACTTAAGTTTAATTATTATAACAATAACTTGTTTAAAGATAAGAGTATGGCAACTAATTTTATTAGAGAAGTACTTAAGTATTATGAAGTATTGTTAAATAAAAAAGATGGCACTACTAAACTAGAAGATATAATTAATATTGTCTCTATATTAGATAAAAGCTTTAAAAAATTAAAATATAATGTTAATATGAAGTTATGGATTGATGATTTATTACTTTCTTTGATGGAGGTGTAGGATGAAGTTATTAAAAATATCTTATATAGATGAAGTGTTTAACGATTATGATTATGTAAAATATCCTGATAATGTATTTTTTAAAATTGGTTGGGAGATTATTGTTAAAAATGATGATATGTTAAAGATTGCATCTATAGTGAGTATAGAAGATGAAGATGATATAGATGTTACTACTTCTTTTGTTAGAGTTGCTACTAAAAGAGATAGGGAACAACATAATAAAAATAAAAAAGACAGTATAGAGGCTTTAACTTTTGCTCAAGAAAAATCTTTAGAGCTTAATTTGGATATGCATTTTATTTCATCTTTTTATACATTTGATAGAAAACAATTATTTCTTTCTTATACAGCGGATGCTAGGGTTGATTTTAGAGAACTTGCTAAAGTATTAGCACAACGTTATAAGACAAGAATTGAACTTAGACAAATTGGGGTTAGAGATAGAGCAAAGAAAGTAGGAGGGCTTGGTCCTTGTGGGTTATTTTTATGTTGTAGTACCTTTTTAACTGACTTTGCTAGTGTTTCTATTAATATGGCAAAAAATCAGTTTCTAGCTTTAAATCCTACAAAGATAAATGGAAGTTGTGGTAGGCTTTTATGTTGTTTGAACTATGAAGATGAAGTTTATACAGAGTTGAAGAAAGGTATGCCTAATATTGGTAGTTTAGTGGAAACAAAAGAAGGTTTAGGTAAAGTTACAGAAGTAGATGTGTTTAAAAGAACATATAAAGCAGAGTTTAAAGATAAGGGAGTAATAGAGTTTAGTGTTAACGAATAAAAAAATGGATTTTTTACATAATGGTAAGAACTTAATATTCTATTATGATGATGACTACTTTAAGATTACTACTGATAATCTTGCTCTTGCTAATTTTATTAAAATAAAAAGTAAAGATAAATTATTAGTAGAGTTTGGTAGTGGACTTATGGCTATACCTTTACTTCTTTCTACTAGAACTAATATAAAAATAGTGGGAATAGAAAAAGATGATACAGCTTCTAAACTTTCAGAGATGACGATAAAAGATAATCATTTAGAGGAGAGAATTAAAGTTATTAATGATGATATTAATAATTTAGATAAATATTTTCCTATTAACTCTATTGATGTTATAGTATGTAATCCTCCATATTTTCTTTTAGAGAATGAATCTAGTGTTAGTAATAAAGACTATTTAAAGATGGCTAGACATGAAGGTAATATGACTATAGAGATGATAGCAAGATTATCAAAAATTTATTTAAAAGATGGAGGAAGTCTATTTTTGATACAAAGAGCGGATAGATTGTTTGAAATTAGAGATGTTTTAATTAAGAATAATTTGGCGATTAAAGAGATTCAGTTTATTTATCATGATTTAGAGAAATGTGGAAAGTTAGTGTTAGTGGAAGCGAGAAAAAGTGGTAAGGAACATGGATTAAAGGTGTTAAAACCTATTATTTTAGAGAAAGAAAGTAGTGATGTTAATGGATAAACCAAGTTTATATTTGATACCAACTCCAATAGGTAATTTAGATGATATTACTATTAGAGGATTAAAGACTTTAGAACTTGTTGATGTTATACTTTGTGAAGATACTAGGGAGACTTCTAAATTACTTAGTAAATATAATATAAAAAATAAATTAGTTAGTTGTCATGAGTTTAACGAAGATAAAATGAAAGATAAAGTACTTGGCTTTTTAGAGTCAGGTTTAAATGTTGGTTTAGTTACTGACCAAGGTACTCCTTTAATTAGTGACCCTGGGTATAGAATAGTTGACTATATCTCCTCCCATGATTATAATATTGTGAGTTTACCAGGAGCGACAGCCTTTGTTCCTGCTTTAACTATTTCTGCTCTAGCACCGCAACCTTTTACTTTTTATGGCTTTCTTAATGCAAAGAAAAATAAACAGATAAAAGAATTAGAGACTTTAAGAAACCATCCTTATACATTAATATTTTATGAGGCTCCTCACAGATTAATAGATACTTTAAATAATATTAAAGATGTCTTTGGTGATAGAAATATTTGTGTAGTTAGAGAAATATCTAAAAAGTATGAACAGGCAATTAGAGGTAAAATAAGTGAAGTATTGGCAAGTGATTTTCCTATTAAGGGAGAATTTGTTATTGTAGTAGAAGGTGCTAAGTTAGAATTTGACTTTAATAGTATGAGTATTGTAGAACATGTTAATTATTATATAAAAGATGGTAATACTAAGAATGATGCTATTAAGTTAGTGGCAAAAGAAAGAGGTATTCCTAAGTCTATTGTCTATAAAGAATATCTTGATAATAATAAATAAATTATTTCCCGGGAAATAATTTTAGAGGTGGTTTTAATTATGAAATTAATTGTTGGACTAGGTAATGTTGGAAAAGAATATGAAAATACAAGACATAATATGGGATTTATGTTAGTAGATAGGTATTTAGATTATAAAAATATTCCTTTAAAATTTAAAGAAAAGTTTAATGCTATGTATGTAGAGACTACTATTAATAATGAGAAAGTTATCTTTATTAAACCTACTACTTATATGAATAATTCTGGTATTGCAGTTAGAGCTTTTCTAGACTTTTATAAATTAGACGTTCAAGATGTCTTAGTAATTAGTGATGACCTTGATTTAGATTTAGGTAAGTTTAGATTAAGAAGAAATGGTAGTAGTGGAGGACATAATGGGTTAAAGAGTATTATTTCCCATCTTGGAACTGATGGTTTTAAAAGACTTAGAATAGGTATTTCTAATGATAAAGATGATGTTATTAATTATGTCTTATCTAAATTTAGTAAGAAGGAACTTAATGAGATAGATACAATGTTTGATACCTTAGTTAATGTTTTAGATGATTATTTTGTAATGGACTTTACCTCTTTGATGAGTAAATATAATAGAAAGGGGTAATTATGAAAGTATTTGATAACTTCTTTGAGAAAATTTATGATAAAGATATCGCTCTTACAGGGATGACTGAAGAGCTTTTTGCCGTTTATGTAAATAAACTTTATGATAATAAGAAAAACATTTTGATAGTTACTTCTAATCTAGTAGAATCTAATAGTTTATATAGAAGTATTAGTAATTATACAGACAATGTATATTTGTTTCCAATGGATGATTTTTTAACTAGTGAAGCGATGGCGATTAGTCCTGATTTAATGGTTACAAGACTTGAGACAATGGAAGCGATTAGTAAGGATAGTCCTGCTATTGTTATTACTAATTTAATGGGTTATTTAAGATATTTACCTACAAAAAAAGAATATTTAAAGAGTGTTTTATCTTTAAAGGTAAATGATGAGATTAGTCCTAAAGAATTAGTAGAAAGACTTACTAATATAGGGTATGAGAGGACTACTTTAGTTACAAAGACTGGAGAAATTGGGGTTAGAGGTTTTGTTATAGATATTTTTCCATTAGGTGAATCTAATCCTGTTAGATTAGAGTTTTTTGGTGATACAATAGATTCTATTAGATATTTTGATGGTAAAAGTCAAAAGTCTTTAAATGAAATAAAAAGTATTGAAATATATCCTTATACAGAAATATTTTCTAATGATACTTTTATTCCAGAAGAGAAAAGAAATACTAAGTATTTAAGTGAATATGGCGATGTAACTAATATTGGTGGTTATTTAGATAATCATGTAACTATTTATAAAGATAAAAGTGCAATATTAATTAATTATAAACAGATATGTACAGATATTTTAGAGTATAGAGAAGAGAAAGATACTGACTTTAAAGGTAGTTATATGGCATCATTTGATGATATCTATGAAAACGATGCCTTACATTATTTAACAGTTGATAATTTAGATAAGTCTTTAAAGATAATAGATTTTAAGAGCAAAGAATTACCTTTATTTAATGATGATATTGAAGGTATTACTAAGTATATTAGAGAAAAGTTATATGCTAATTATACAGTTATTGTTTGTTTAAAAGATTATCAGTTACATAGTTTTAGAAGTAAGATATCTTTGCCTATTATGGATACTACAATGGATGAAATCTATCATAATAAGCTTAATTTAGTTAACTTTAGTTTGGATAGTGGTTTTCAGTATAAGAATTATATCTTTTTAACAGGTAGAGAATTATTTAGAAATAATGAGAAGGTTAAGAAGTATAAGACTAAGTTTAAATATAATACAAAGATAACTGATTTAAATAAATTAGAGATAGGTGATTATGTTGTTCATCAAGTTCATGGTATTGGTATTTATAATGGTTTAAAGACTTTAAGTCAACAAGGTGTTTTAAAAGATTATATAGAAGTTTTATATCAAGGTAATGATAAGCTTTATATTCCTGTAGAAAAAATAGATATGCTTTATAAATATACTGGTAAAGAAGGAGTTAGACCAACTATTTATAAGCTTGGTGGTAAAGAATGGGAAAAGGTTAAAGCTAGAGTTAAAAGTAAAGTTCAAGATATGGCTAATGACTTGTTAAGAGTACAAGCGGAACGTGAAAGACAAAAAGGTTTTGCTTTTTCTCCTGATAATGAGTTACAAAAAGAGTTTGAAGATGCTTTCCCTTATGTGGCAACTAATGACCAGTTGCTTGCTACTAAACAGATAAAAGAAGATATGGAGAAAGTCTCTCCAATGGATAGATTATTAGTAGGAGATGTTGGTTTTGGTAAGACAGAAGTAGCTTTTAGAGCAGCCTTTAAAGCGATTATGGATAATAAGCAAGTATTACTTTTATGTCCAACAACTATTCTTTCTAGTCAACATTATAAAAATGCATTAGAGAGATTTAAAGATTTTCCTGTTAATATTGGTCTTTTAAATAGATTTACTAGTACAAGAGAACGTAATAGGATACTAGAAGAGTTAAGAGAAGGAACAATTGACTTTGTTATTGGTACTCATAGAATTCTTAGTGATGATATTAGACCTAAGGATTTAGGATTATTAATTATTGATGAAGAGCAGAGATTTGGGGTTAAACATAAAGAGAAGTTAAAACAATATAAGAGTACTGTAGATGTTTTAACTTTAACGGCTACACCTATTCCTAGAACTTTACAAATGTCTATTGCTGGTATTAGAAGTCTATCTTTAATTGAGACTCCTCCAAGAGATAGATATCCAATACAAACTTATGTTATCGCTTATAATAAACAACTTGTTAGGGAAGCGATAATGAAAGAGATGTCTCGTGATGGACAAGTATTTTTGTTATTTAATAATGTTGAAAATATTGAACAAGAAGTAATGGAGATAGAGAATCTTGTTCCAAGTGCTAGAGTTATTTATGCTCATGGTAGAATGGATAAGACTAAGATTGAAGATGTTATGCAGTCATTTATTGACCATGAGGCAGATGTTTTAGTATGTACGACAATAATAGAGACGGGTATTGATATTCCTAATGTTAATACATTAATTATTTTAGATGCTGATAGATTTGGTCTTGCGCAGTTATATCAGATTAGAGGTAGAGTTGGTCGTAGTAATAAAATTGCTTATTGTTACTTAATGTATCAAGAACATAAAGTATTAACAGAAACTGCAGAAAAACGTTTAAAAGTTATTAAAGAGTTTACGGAGTTAGGTAGTGGTTTTTCTATTGCAACTCGTGATTTATCTATTAGAGGAGCAGGGGATATTTTAGGTAGTAAACAAGCAGGCTTTATTGATAGTGTTGGTATTGACCTTTATTTAAAGATGCTTAACGAAGAAGTAGAACGTCTTAAAGGTAATGTTGTGGAAGAAGATAGTGAAGAAGAGTCTAATAAGACGTTACTTAATGTATCTACTCATATTAGTGATGATTATGTAACTGATGATGATTTGAAGATTATGATTCACAGAATGATTAATGAGATAGATAGTAAAGAGAAACTTGAAGAAGTTAGAAGTGACTTAGAAGATAGATTTGGTAAACTTAGTGAAGATATCATTGTTTATATGTATGAAGAGTGGTTTGAGAAACTTGTTAAACAAGTGGGTGTTACTAAAGTTAGTGAGACTAAAAATACTATTGAACTTTACTTTGATAAAGAATCTACTAGTAAGTTAAATACAGAAGATTTATTTATGAATGCATATACTATTAGTCCTATGTTTAGATTTAAGAGTAGGGAGAGTGATTTAACTATTATCTTAGATATTGTTAAATTAGAGAAACATCCTATATATTATTTAGTTGCTTTGTTATCTAGTATGGTGAGTTAAGTTTTTATTTACAAAATGAAGAAATAGTGTATTATATGTGGCAAATGAAGGTAGAGAGGTTTTGTGAGCAATGTATCATATTATAATATTTATGATGATGATTATGATGGTGATAGAGAAAGGTATTTTAAAAAGAAATATGATAAGACTGTTGAAACTTTAAATAAGTTATCAGAGTTAATTGCTTTTATAAATACTTATGGGAAACTTTATACTAAATATTATGAGGCATTTATTATTAATCTTAATAATGTTAGTGAACATTTTTTACAGAGTTCTGATTTTAAAGTTATTGATGAATTATATACATTATATTCTTCTTTAAGAGAGTTAAACAAATCAAAATAAGAAATTTTTGAAGTGTTACAAATTGTATTATGTAATCTTCCTGCTTTTGAAATTGTAGAAACATCAACTAGAGAAAAAAGACATAAAAAGAAGACATATTCCTTAGAACGCTCTACTGAAATAAAGTACAATTTTTAATTTATACTACTATTGAAATGAATTACACTATGTGTGTGTATAGCTCAAGTTTTTAATGGCTTGAGTTTTTTTGTATCTTGACTAAAACCTTTTATCTTCTTATACTTATTAGTAGAATTGGAGGCTATGAATACTGTGGTTAAAGAGGATATTTTAAAGCAACATAAAGAGATTTTAATGACAGCAGGGGTTGAACTTGCTACTAATAATACTAATTCTTTAATAGAAGATGATATTATTAATGGAGTTATTGAAGTACCACTTGAAGCGATGGATACTGTTAAACAAAGAGTTCTTAATATCGCTAAACATAACAATTTAATCTTAAATAGTGATAAATTTAATGAAGTTTTAACTAATTATAAAGATGATTTAAAGAAAGAGTTTAGAAATATTTTTAAAAGACGGATAGATATAATTAAAGATAATTATTCTAAGATGGATGATGATAAGCCATTAGAGTTGGTTAAAAACTTAAAGAAAGAATTAGTTAAATTTAATAAAGATGCTAAAAAAGAAGAGAAGCAAGTTCTTACTAGTCTTGTTAAAGAGAAGCTTGTAGGTAATTTAGATTTGATAGTTAAAGATAGTAATCCTAACTTTAAAAAGGAGGCTATTAAGTTTTTACAAAACGCGTATGTAAAACAAATATTGGAAACTATAGATATGAAAATATTGGTAAAGGATACTATACTTCTTAATAGTTTGAAAGAACAAATAGAAAGATTCGTTTTTACTATGGAAAATTCTCATTTATTTGATTAAATGAGGATTTTTTTATGTTTCTTTTTTAATTGGAAATAATTACCAAGGAAAAAAACTACTTCTTACGTATATAATATCAATAGATAGCATAATTTTGATGGTATAAAATGGGCAGATATTGGAACAATAACTACTGTAAAGGAAGGAGCATATATGAAAACAACAGGTGTAGTAAGAAGAGTTGATGATTTAGGAAGAATAGTTATTCCTAAAGATATAAGAAAATCTCTTAGAATTAGAGATGGTGAATCTTTGGAGTTTTTTGTAGATAAAGAAACAATAAGCTTAAAAAAGTTTTCTACAAGTGCAGATTTAAGTGAAATGGCACAGTCTTTACTTGATACTATTTATATGACTATTAGTAAAAGCATGTTTGTTACTGATAGAGATAGGGTAGTAGCAGGTAGTGGAAAATTAAAAAAAGAATTTTATGGATTTAATATTTCTACAAGATTAGAAGAATATTTATTTCAAACGGAAAACTTAGTGAAAGGAACAAGCTTAATAGAGGAACTTGTAGATAGCAAGAATAAGGGGATAGAATATAAATATATTCTTAGCCCAATTTTATCAGACGGTGAGACTATAGGTCTAGTTTTAATGATTATTGAAGATAGTAAAAGCTTTACTGAAGAAGATGAGCATATAATTCAGATAATTGCTAATTTTCTTTCAAAATATCTTGAAGATTAATTATTGTTGTGCTAAACTAGCTTTGTTAAAAGTTTTGATGAAGAGTTTTATAGTTATTTAGTTATAGAGAGTTCTTGGTTGGTGAAAAAGAAACAAATAATTTCTATAAGATATGGCTTCTGAACTTTCATATTGATATGTAAGTATGAACGTGCTAAGCGTTAATTAGAATAAGTGTACAAGATTTATTGTAAAGAAAGGTGGTACCACGGAATTTTTCGTCCTTTTGATATAATAAATCTTTTTATTTTAAGGAGGGATATTAATGGACAAATATTATATTACAACTGCTATAAGTTATACATCAGGTAAGCCTCACATAGGTAATACTTATGAAGTTGTGTTAGCGGATGCTATTGCAAGGTATAAAAGAAGTAAAGGCTTTGATGTTTATTTTCAAACTGGTACTGATGAACATGGTTTAAAAATTGAGAGAAAAGCTAAGGAAGCAGGAGTTGAACCACAAGAGTTTGTTGATTCTGTTGCTACTGAGATTAAAAGAATTTGGGATTTAATGGATACTAGTTATGATAAATTTGTTAGAACAACTGATAAACATCATGAAGAGATTGTACAAAAAATATTTAATAAGTTGTATGAACAAGGAGATATTTATAAAGGGGAGTATGAAGGATGGTACTGTACTCCATGTGAATCTTTTTTTACTGATAGTCAATTAGTAGATGGTAAATGTCCTGATTGTGGTAGAGAAGTTGAAAAACAAAAAGAAGAAGCTTATTTTTTTAGAATGAGTAAATATCAAGATGGATTATTAAAATATATTGAAGAACATGATGATTTTATAGAGCCAGAGTCTCGCAGAAATGAAATGATTAATAATTTTTTAAAACCTGGATTACAAGATTTATGTGTTACTAGAACTTCTTTTAAATGGAGTATTCCTGTTACTTTTGACCCTAAACATGTTATTTATGTATGGATAGATGCTTTAACAAATTATATTACTTTTATAGGATATGATCCTGATGGTAGTAGTGATTTATTTAAAAAACTTTGGCCTGCTGACTTGCATTTAATAGGTAAAGATATCCTTCGTTTTCATACAATCTATTGGCCTATTATCTTAATGGCTTTAGACTTACCTTTACCTAAGAAAATATTTGGTCATCCTTGGTTACTTACTGATAATGATAAGATGAGTAAAAGTAAAGGTAATGTTATTTATGCTGATGATTTAGTAAACTTATTTGGAGTAGATGCTGTTAGATATTATTTACTTAAAGAGATTCCATATGCAAACGATGGTAATATAAGTTATGATTTACTTATTGATGTAATTAATAGTGATCTTGCTAATACTTTAGGTAATTTAGTTCAAAGAACAATTAGTATGGTTAATAAATATTTTGATGGTGTTGTTAGTAATAAAAAAAATTATGAAGATATTGATAAGGAGTTTATTTCTAAGATAAATGGTTTAGATAAAAAAATAGAAAAATCTATGGATGATTTATATGTAGCAGAATCTATTAATCATATTATGGACTTGTTACGTTCTAGTAATAAATATATAGATGATACTACTCCTTGGATTCTTGCAAAAGATGAATCAAAGAAAGATAGGTTAGAGACAGTTTTATATAATTTACTTGAATCTATTAGAGTTGCTGCTATTAATCTTTCTTTTGCTATACCATCTACATCTAAAGAAATATTGAAACAGATTAATAATGATAAAGATGCTAATACTTATTTAAGTGATAATAAATATAGTGTTAATACTCCTAAACCATTATTTGAACGAATAGATAAGAAAAAGTTTTTGGATGAACATAATTTGTAAAATATAATGTAAATAATAAAATAAATGAGATGGTTTTGTAAATTATCTCATTTTTTGTGTTATAGTTGAAGGGTAGTGTTTGAAGTAACAAGTAGTATTTGAGTCGTAAGAAAGGATAAAGTTTATGACTAAAAGACGAAAGTTAGAAATTGAAACAGTAATATTTGTAATACTGTATGTAGTATTAGTATTTATGGTTGTTTTTGGGCATAATTTATTAGATATTGTTTATTTAGTAATATTAACTTTTTATTTAATAAGATTGTTTTTATGTCGAAGGAGAAAATCTAATAAATAGTTTAATGGACTGTTTATTAGATTTTTTTGATATAATTGTTGAGGAGGTTATTGATATGTTAATAGATACACATTGTCATTTAAGTAAAGAAGATTATGATAATATAGATGAAGTAATTGATAATAATAAGAAAGCTTTAGTTAATAAAATAGTTGTTTCTGGTTGTAGTAAAGAAAGTATTAAAGAAGTGATGGTGTTAAAAGATAAATATGATATGGTTTATGTAACTTTAGGCTTTCATCCAGAGTATGCTGATATTATTACTGTTAACGATTTGAATTATTTGCGGAATTTATTAAAAGAGAAAAAGGTAGTTGGTATTGGGGAGATAGGACTTGATTATCATTATACTAAAGAAAATAAAGATAAGCAGTTGTGGTTGTTTGAAGAACAATTAAAAATAGCATACGATTATAATTTGCCTGTTGTAATACATTCTAGGGATGCTACTATGGACACTATTAATATATTAAAAAAGTATAAGGTAAGAGGGATAATTCATTGTTTTAGTGGAAGTTTAGAAACAGCTAATATTTATATAGGAATGGGCTTTTTATTAGGAATTGGTGGGGTTGTAACTTTTAAAAATTCTAAATTAAAAGATGTGGTTAAAAATATATCTTTAAATAATATAGTTTTAGAAACTGATAGTCCTTATCTTACTCCTGAACCTTTTAGGGGTAAAGTTAATTCTTCTAAGTATTTAGTATATATTGCTAAGTTCATTGCTGATTTAAAAAATATAAGTGTAGAAGAAATAGAAAAAATTACCAGTAATAATGCTTCTTGTTTGTTTGACTTTAATAAGTAATAATGCTAGTATTAATATAAGTAGAAAATGAGGTATTATAATGGGAAAGAAATTTTTAGGATATTTTGGATTAGTAGGTATTATTTTTACTTTAAGTTTTATTGTTTTGTCAGGTAATAGTAAAACAGTTGTTAGTACTTCTAATATTAATAGTGTTAAGAGTTTACAAGCCGTTCATATTGTTAATAAATATAATTCTATTAAAGAAGCAGAGAAAGCAAAAGAACCTACCCTTTATAATAGTTTTGCTGAAGCACTAAGTGTTGCTAGTACTAGTCCTGTTGCTTTTATGGGTACGCTTACTGCTTATGGTCCTGATTGTCCTGGCTGTTCTGGAAATAGTGCTTGTCCACCAAGACAGAATTTTAAAAACGGTAATATTTATTTTGAAGATCAAGTTTATGGAACAGTTAGAGTAGTTGCTGCTGATAGGTCTATCCCATGTGGTAGTATTGTTAGAATAAGTGGTATTAATATTTATAGTGAACCTATTCTTGCTATTGTTATGGATAGAGGAGGGGCAGTTACTGGTAATCATATGGATTTATTGTTTACAAGTCAATCTAATTTAGAAGGCTTTGCTACTAGTCACAATATTAAGTTTGAAATTATCAGGTATGGATGGTAATAAAGTGTCTAATCTTTGGCACTTTTTTCTTTTTTTTTAAAAAATAGTTGCTTTCATAATTAGAACTATGCTATAGTTATTGTAGAAGGAGGTTAGATACAAGATGAAGGATAATAATTCTAAACAAGTATTATTATCAGTGCTAGGAGTAGCAATTTTAGTTGTGGCTGTAGTTGGAGTTTCATTTGCAGCATTCACTTTTAGTCAACCAGGAGAAAAAGTAAACCAAATTACTACTGGTACTATTAACATGAGTTATAGTGAACCAGAAAATGGTATTACTTTAACTGATGCAATGCCAATGGAAGATGTTACTGGTAAAGCTTTATCTGATGATAATGAAACTTTTGACTTTACTGTAAGTGCTACTATTAAGGGTTCAGGTACAACTACAATTAACTATGCTATTACTGCTGTAACTGAGCCAGCTCAAGTTTTAACTGATGAGTATGTTAAAGTTTACTTAACTGACATGGGAGCTAGTGATACTGCTATTACTGGTTATGAAACACCTAAGAAAGTTAGTACATTAGAGAAGACTGGTGCTAGTGAAGCAAGCGGTGCTCCACAAGGTCAATATGTATTAGAGCGTGGTACATTTACTGCAAATGCTACAAATCAATATCGTTTAAGAATGTGGGTTTCTTCTGATTATCCAATTGATCAACAAAATGTTAATTCTGGTAGCGGTGCTCCAGGTGCTCAAACATATAAATTGAGAGTAAATGTATACGGTCAAGCAGCTGCTCAATAGTAGTATGTATGCTTAAAAAGTGTCTAATCTCTGGCACTTTTTTCTTTTTCTTTAATTTTGATTGATTTTAACCTTTTTTATGTGATATATTGGTTTTAGTATAATAGGAGGTTAAAATGGAAAACAATAGTTCTAAAGAAGTATTATTATCTATACTTGGAGTAGTTGTGTTGGTAATAGTGGTTATAGGTGTATCTTTTGCAGTGTTTTCATATAGTGAGACTGGCACTACAACTAATACTGTTACTACGGGTACTATTACAATGGGTTATAGTGAACCTACTAATGGTATTAATTTAGTAGATGCTTTACCTATAACTGATGAACAAGGAGAAAGTTTAACTGGTAATAATAATGTTTTTGATTTTACTGTAGATGCTACTATTAATGGTTCGGGGGAAACAACTATTAATTATGCTATTACGGCAATTAAAGAAAGTACTAATGTTCCAGATTCTGCTATAAAATTATATTTGACAAATATGGATGGTAATGCTGATAGTGAAATTTTGCCACCTACGAAAATTTCTGATTTGCCTACTACTAGCGGTTCTGAATTATCACTTGCTCCTAGTGGTGAGTTAAAACTTTTAACTGGAACATTTACTAGTTCAGATTCTCATAAATATCGTTTAAGAATGTGGGTAGCTGATGATTATACAGGATTAGATAATGGTGGTACCTATTCTTTAAAAGTAAATGTTTATGGTGCAGCTCCTGCTCAATAATATGTGTCTATAAGACACTTTTTCTTTTTTAAAATTTATCTTTCTTGCTTATATTATATATTTATGTTATATTTTTATTATAGATAAGGAGATATTTATTATGAGTGAAGAAAAGAATAAATCTAGATCTTTATTATTGATGATTATAGGTATTATTTTATTATTAATTGCGGTTTTTGCAGTAAGTTATGCGGCATTTTATTATTCTAAAGTAGGAGATAAAATAAATAGAGTTTCTACGGGTACTATTACAATGAGTTATAGTGAGAATACTAATGGAATTAGTTTAGTTAATGTTTCACCAATGACTGATGAAGTAGGCATGTCTTTAAATGATGCAAATCAATATTTTGATTTTACTGTTAGTGCCTCTATGAGTGGTTCTACAACCGTTGACTATGTCATTGCGGCTTCTAAAGATAATAATACAACTTTAGATGATTCTTTTGTTAAAGTTTATCTTACTAGTATAGATAATGGTAATGAGACAGAAGTATTAGCACCTACAAAAATTTCTAGTTTACAATCTTCTAATAATATTTCTTATGTTCCTGATAACCAATATGTGCTTTTAGATAGTAAATTTAATGAGACTGATTCTCGTAATTATCGTTTAAGAATGTGGGTAGCTGATGATTTTGATCTTTCTAGTGTAAGTTATAGATATACATTAAGAGTAAATGTATATGGTAATGTAAGTGTTTAAGTGTGAGTTTTCTCTACACTTTTTCTTTACCTTGAAAAGTTAGTGTGATACAATTATCTTATGATAGAGGGTGTTAATTATGGATAATCAAAATTATAGTGAAGAAACATTAAAGAAAGAGCGTAATAATAAAATTTTCGTTATTGCTATTGCACTTTTAATATTTATTGTTATGGTTATTGGTGTTTCTATGGCTGCTTTTACTTATACTAAAGAGGATAATAATGTAAATACTATAAGTACTGGTAATATTTATTTGAACTATACTGAAGGAGTAAATGGTATTAATATTACTAATGCTTATCCAATGACTGATGATGTAGGAAAAACTTTAACTAATGAGGATCAATACTTTGATTTTTCTATTGATTCTGTCATAAGTGGTGATGTTGTCGCTAGCTATGAAATTTCAGCAGAAAAGGAGAGTTCCTCTACTCTTAATAATGATGATGTTAAATTATATTTAGAAAAGCAAGTTGATAATTCTTATGAAGAAGTAATGGCTCCTAAAAATTTTACACCTCTTAAAGAAAGTACTGATTTAGGTACTATGGCTGGTACTATGTTACTTGATAGCGGTTCACTTTCTAAAAATACAACGGTTAATTATCGTTTAAGAATGTGGGTAGATGCTGATACAGTTATTGATAATTTAGAAAAAAGTTTTGGTGTTAGAGTATCAGTTAAAGCCAAAGTAGACTTAAAAGAAGATTAATTTCTTTTTCGTGCTTTTTTCTTTTGACTATTATGGGAATATTAAGTGGGTGATAACTTGAAAAGTATATTAAATAAAGAATGGGTAATTACTTTAAGAAAAGTATTTCATTTTATTGCAACAGTATTGATGTATTCTATTTGTTTAATAATGATTATAGTTTTCTTAGCTTTTTTAATTAATTTTATTGATAAACAATATAATTTAAGCTCTGGTAAAAATAAAAAAGATTTATTTGGAGCGTATACTATAGTTAGTCCGTCTATGGTTCCTTCTATTAATGTTTTAGATGTAGTTGTTACAATGAGAGTTAATAGTCCAGAAGATATTAAAAAAGGTGATATTGTAACATTTAATTCTACTGATTATAGATATTCTGGTATAGTTGTTACTCATAGAATAGTAGATATAGAAAAAACAAGTAGTGGTGAGTATTTATTTACTACTAAGGGTGATAATAATAATACTCAGGATTCTTCAAGAATTAGTTTTGATGAAATATATGGAAGAGTGTTATTTAGGATACCTAAAATTGGTTATATTCAATATTATCTTAGTTCTATTTTAGGTTGGGTTACTATTATTATTGCTCCTGCTGTTATGATTATTGGTTATGATATATATAAATTAATTAAGACATTAAAGTCTTCTGAAAAAAATAAAGATGATAAGAAACAGATTGATGAAGATATAAAAGAAAAAGAAAATAAAAAAGTTCAAAAGAAGAAAAAAGAAGGAAGGTTTAGAAGATGAAAAAGTTTATTTTATTGGTTTTAGCAGGAATTGCCTTATTTGCATTTATTTTTGCTACTTCGGTTTTATGGTATAGGTTTTTCTATAGTACCACTACTGATGATGGCACTTTAGGTGTTAGTTCTATTACAGTTCGTTTAGATGATGATAATAACGTTATTGATGAAAGTGGTTTAATACCTTTAGATGATAATACTGCTATTAATCTAACTCCTTATGAGTTTAGTGTTCAAAATGATAGTGATGCTTCAACTACATATAATGTTTTGTTAGAAGATGGTATTATCAGTGATGATGCTACTTATAGTAGTAAAGAGTTACTTTCTAGAAACCAGTTAAGATATCAACTATCTTTAAATGGAAAAGTTATTAAAAGTGGAGAGTTATCAACAATTAAAAATAATATTTTAGATACAAGAAATATTAATTCTGGTCAGATTAATAATTATCAACTACGAATTTATGTGTCAGAGGATGCACAAGATACGGATTGGCAAAATAAATATTACCATTTTAATATTAATGTTCAAACGGAGGAAAACTAATGAAGAAAGTATTATTTGAATATATAAATATGTTTGCTTATACAATAACTGGTCTTATTTTTGGACTTTCCTTCTTTTTGCTCTTTATAAATTTTTATCATATGCAGGAGTTAAACGAGACTGTTGATCTTAAATCTTACAATGAGACTAATAAAGCAAGTGTACAGAGTAAGGTTGAGACTATTAGAAATAATATAAATGTATATAATCAATCTACTTACGGAGGATCTTTAAATGTTTATGGTCTTAATAATGCTAAGTCAAAATTAGAGCAATGCCTTAATGTTATTGAAAGTGATGAGATGATGAAATATTTTGAATTAGATAATGTTGGTATTGAGGACAGTTATAATTTTGTTATTGATTTTAAGAATAATATATTAAATGAATGTTTAGTGATGCAAATTAAATCTATGTTTAATACGGATACTATATCATTACTTCCTAATTTTAATTTAGTTAAATCATATGTTGATATTGATGTTGACAATTTATTAGATTCTATTGGTTATGTTCAAAATAATATAGAAAATTCTGATCATTATTACTTTAGTACTGATACTAACAAGAATAATTTTTTCGATTTAACCGAGGATAGTTATTCTTATGTTATGAATGATTATCAGAGTGCATTAGATTTACTTGTAGAAATTTCAGAATGGTATAGAAGCATTGTAATAGGAGGTTAAGATGAAAAAAATATTTAATATGTTGTTTTATGTCCTTAAATTTATATTATTAATTGCTGCTTTTGGTTTAACATTGTTTGTTTTGATAAGAATGAATATAAGATTAGAAAAAAATATGGCTAGTATTATACAAGAATTAATTCCTTTTGCTATTTTATTACTTTTATTTATTGTTAATTTAATATTTAAGCAGGATGGTGTTAATAAAAATCTTTTTTATAATCTAACTAGTTGTTTAGTTTTTGTTACTATTGTTCTTGTTGCTCTTAGAGCAATTTTAGATACAAATATGGTTTTAAATGGTAAATATGGCTATGGAATTGATTTTAATTTCTTTGCTAATTTTGTAGCTTATATTAAAATTATGTTATATGGATTATCTATTGCTAATATTTTATTTATGATTAGGGAAAGAAAAAGAACTATTGAAAAGTCTAAAGAAGCTTAGGCTTTTTTCTTTTTGTAATTCTTGACCGTTAAATATTCTAATGATAAAATGTAGTCATTAATTTCTATAAAAAATGTGGGAGTGGTTTAATGAGTGAATTTAGATTTAAAAAAAAGTATGGACAGAATTTTTTACAAAATAAAAACATTATTGATAAGATAGCAAATACGGCAGAAGTTAAACCTAATTCTTTAATTATTGAAGTTGGTCCTGGAAGTGGAAACTTGACAGTTTCTTTAGCATCTTTATATAAAAATAGTAATGTTTTGGCTTATGAGGTTGATAATAGTTTAGAAGATGTTTTAGCCAGTAGACTTAAAGATTATGATAATGTAAAAATATTATTTATTGATTTCCTTAAAGCAGATATTGTTAGTGATGTAGAAGAATATTCATATGAGAATTTATATTTTGTTAGTAATGTTCCTTACTATATAACGACTCCTATACTTTTTAAATTAATAAGTAGCAATTTAGGCTTTGAAAAAATAGTTATGATGGTTCAAAAAGAAGTTGGCGATAGATTTTGTAGTAAGGTATCTAGTAAAGATTATGGAGCTCTTACTGTTATTCTTAATTATTTCTTTGATGTGAGAAAAGAATTTGTGGTTGATAGAAATCAATTTTATCCTCGTCCTAATGTTGATAGTGTTGTTGTTTCTTTCTCTAAAAGAGATGATAAAGAAGATTTAATTAATAGAGATTTTTTTATTCAGTTAGTTCATGATAGTTTTCAGTTTAAAAGAAAAACTTTGCGTAATAATTTAAAGAAATATAATTTATCTATTATTGAGAATGTTCTTAATAAATATGGATTTGACTTAAGTGTTAGAGCTGAAGCTTTAAATTATAAGATATTTGTTGATATGGCTAATGCTTTAATAAAATCATAATTATTATTTTATAAACATATAATTCAATGGGTGAATTTTATGTTTAAAGGTTTTAAAATAGGTGATGTTGTAACAAGAAATTCATATAATAATGACATTGTATTTGTAATAGTGGATATTAAAGATGACATTGCTTACTTAAAAGGTATTGATGTTAGACTTTATGCTGATAGTAATTTAGATGATTTACAGCTGGCTTCTGTTAATGAGGATTATAGTAAAGATAGAAGTGATGCTGCTAAGATTAAAGATATGTTGAATTTAGATCGAAATGAATATTTTTATTTGCCAGGGAAGATCTTACATATAGACGGGGATAAAGATTATTTAAAAAGATGTATAGACTTTTATAAAGACATGCATCTTGAAGCTTATGGTGTTAATTTAGATGAGGAGGATTTTCCTAAAGAAATTATTTCTTGTTTAGAGGAATATAAACCTGATATTTTAGTTATTACAGGTCATGATTCTTTTAAAAAGAATAAGGATAAAAATGAATTATCTAATTATCAAAACTCTACTAACTTTGTTAAGGCAACTTTGAAAGCAAGAGAATATGAAAGAAATCAAGATAAACTTATTATTATTGCTGGAGCGTGTCAATCTTTTTATGAGGATTTAATTAAGGCAGGAGCTAACTTTGCTTCTAGTCCTAAGAGAATTAATATTCATGCACTTGATCCTGCTATTATTGCTAGTACTATTGCCTTATCTCCTAAAAATAAAGAAATAGATTTAATTTCCCTTCTTTCAAAGACTCATTATGGTAGTGATGGAATTGGGGGTATTATTACTAATGGTGTTATGTATGTGGGGTATCCTAGATGAATATAGATACAGTTAGGAATGAGGTAAAATCACAAGAGGGGAAAGTTCTTCATTTTAAATTTAATGGTAGTAGAAACCAAATTGTTGAATTTGATGGAAAAATTGTAGAAACTTATTCTGCTATATTTGTTGTTAAGCTTTTAAAAGATAATAATATTAAGTCTTTTTCTTATAATGATTTAATAACTTCTAGTTTAGAAATATCGAAGTAAGATTTTAGTAAAGTTGTTGACAATGTTTAAAAAATACTATTGCAAAAGTTTGTTAACTGGTATAGAATTGAGTTATAAGACTTAGTGTTAGGAGGTTACATATGAAAATTACATCTGTAAATGTACGTAAGATTGAAAAAGAAGGAAGTCGCATGAAAGGAATTGCATCTGTTTTACTTGATGATTCTTTTGCAGTTCATGATATTAGAATCATCGAAGGAGATAATGGCCTTTTTATTGCTATGCCTAGTAGAAAGACACAAGCTGGTGGTTATCGTGATATTGCTCATCCTATTAATCCAGAAGTTAGAGCAATGTTTCAAGATAAGATTATTGAAGCTTATAATAACATTAAAGATGAAGATACTAATAAAGAAGATTAATTCTTCTTTTTTTCATATTTTATTTTTCTTTTGCATATCTTTTATTAGGTGATGATATGGAAACAAAAGAGGCAATTATTAATAATTATAATCATAGTATTACTATTACAGAAAGAAAAAATTTACTTATTACAGGAGTGAAAAAAATAGAGAACTTTGATAGTGAGGAGTTTTTATTAGAAACAGTGATGGGGTTCCTTGCTGTAAAGGGAGAAGATTTGGAGCTTGTTAAACTTGATACATTAGCAGGTAATGTATCTATAAAAGGTCTTATTAAGGGCTTTTCTTATATGGATGATAATAATGGTAAAAAAGAAAAAGAGGGGGTTAGTGTCTTTAATAGATTATTTAAATGATGATATTAAAAGAACAAATAGTAGCGATTATATTTTCTTTTATTTATGGAGGTATTTTATCAGTATTATATAATTTTAATTATAATATTCTCTTTAGTGAAAGAAAAATTATTAAAATTATTTTTAACATTATCTTTATTCTTGATTTGGTTTTAATTTATTTTCTTATAATGAGAAAAATTAATAATGCTATTATTCATCCTTATTTTTATTTATTTATTGTAGTGGGTTTTTTTGTGTTTTTCAATTTTAGTAAGAGCTTAAGATCATTAATAAAAATTCCTAAATTAAAAAAAACTGACCAAAAGTGTAAAAAGTGACTAGTTAATATTGAACTAGTTTTTTTATACTATTATAATATATTTTAGGAAAGTAGGTGAAAATTTAATGGCTAAGAGAAGAAAAAAGAAAAAGTTAGGTCCTATACTATTACTTTGTGTTTCTTTTGCTGTTATTATTTTTACTACGTTTACAATTTTTAGATATTGGACTATGATATACAGTAAATATCAGGAAAAAGGTGAATTAAAAAAAGAACTGGCCTCTTTGAAAGATAAAGAAGAAGAATTAGAGTCTGATGTTAATAAATTACAAGATTCTGATTATATAGCAAGATATGCAAGAGAAAAGTATTATTATTCTAAAGATGGAGAGCTAATTTTGAAGATACCTGAAGATGATGAAGATGAAAGTAATTAGCTATATTAAATAAATTAGATAGTTAGACAGTGGGGATGTTTATGGATATAGAGAGTTTATATAAAGATATTAATGTTAAACAAGGTGATTTTATAGTTTTTGCTTGTAGTTATGGGCCTGATTCTATGGCTTTATTTAAAACTCTTTTGGAGTATAGAAAAAATCATGATATAGTTTTAGTTTGCGCTCATGTTAATCATGATAAAAGAAGTGAGAGTGCTAAGGAAAAAGAAGACTTAGAATATTTTTGTAAAATTAATAATGTTATCTTTGAATATATGAAAATAGAAAAATACGGTGATGATAATTTTCATAATGAAGCGAGAAATATAAGATATCAGTTTTTTGATGAAATTGTTAAAAAATATAATGCTAAATATCTTTTAACTGCACATCATGGTGACGATTTAATGGAGACTATTTTAATGAGAATTGCTAGGGGTTCTACTTTAAGAGGGTATAGTGGCTTTAAAAAATTGGTAAAAATGGATGGATACTACATTTATCGTCCTTTTATCGGATTAACTAAAGATGAATTGTTAGATTATTGTCATAAGGAGAAAGTTCCTTATGCTGTAGATAAAAGTAATTTTAGTAATGTGTATACAAGAAATAGGTATCGTAAGGTGGTATTACCTTTTCTAAAGAAAGAAGATAAAGATATTCATAAGAAGTATTTAAAGTTTAGTAATGTTTTAAGTGATGCGGATGACTTCATTGAAGAAGAAGCTAGTAGAGCGATTAGTAAAGTGGTTAAGGAGAATAAACTATATATAGATAAATATTTAGAAATTAATAAATTTTTAAAGAGAATCGTTTTAGAAAGATTTATATCTAGTTTTTATCAAGATGATTTAATATTAATAAATGATAAACATTTAGATTTAATAGAAAGACTTATTAATAGCAAGAAGAGTAATTCTAAAATTAATCTTCCTAATGATGTTGAAGTTGTAAAGAGTTATAATACTTTACTTATTAGAAGAAATCCTTCTTTACTTAGCAGTTATGAGATTGAGATTAGCAAAGAAGTAATACTTCCTAATGGTCATAAATTGGAGCAAGTAGAATCAGTTAAAGGTAATAGTAATAATATTATAAAACTATCTAGTAAAGAAGTTGTTTTACCTTTAATTGTTAGAACTAGGAAGCTAGGAGATGTTATGGCTATTAAGGGTGGAGGTCATAAAAAAGTTAAAGATATTTTTATAGATGCTAAAATTCCTTTGACAGAAAGAGACTTATGGCCTATAGTAGTTGATAGTCATGGACGGATTTTGTTTGTTCCTGGATTAAAAAAATCTAAATTTGATAAGACTAATAACGAATTTTATGATATAATACTGAGATATGAGTAGAAAAAGGAGAGATTTTTGTGAATATAAATAGAAAAGCAGTAAGAAAAGGTTTACTTCCATATGTTTTTTTACTTCTAATAATGCTTGGCGTTGTTTATTTTGTTAGTGTGGCTAATCAAAAAGTTAATGTTTTAACTTATGATGAGTTTATGACTAGTTTGGAAGATAAAGAGGTAGAGAGCATAACAGTAACACCTCGTGATAGAGCGAAAATTTATGAAATTACAGGAACTTTAGATGACTATGCTGAGAATGAGAGTTTCTTTGTTAGGGTACCTCTTTCTGATCAAGTTATGAAAAAGTTAGTAGAAGCTAGTGAGACAGATGATTTTGAATTTAATAATAATGCTGATCCAGAATCTAGTACAATCTTACTTGTTTTAGCTAATGTTTTACCTATTGCTATTTTGGCTTTTATTGCTTTTTGGTTTTTAAGTAAGCAAATGGGTGGAGGTAAGAATTCATTTGACTTTGGCAAAAGTAAAGCTAAACTTTCTAGTGATAAGAATAAAGTAACTTTTAAAGATGTTGCTGGTCTTAATGAAGAAAAAGAAGAGGTTAAAGAATTAATAGATTTCTTAAAGAATCCTAAAAAGTTTCAAAAGTTAGGAGCGAGAATTCCTAAGGGTGTACTTTTATATGGTCCTCCAGGAACAGGTAAAACACTTTTGGCTCGTGCAGTAGCAGGTGAAGCGAATGTTCCATTTTATTATATTAGTGGATCTGACTTTGTTGAGTTGTTTGTTGGTGTTGGTGCCAGTCGTGTTCGTGATATGTTTCAGCAAGCGAAAAGAACTGCTCCATGTCTTATATTTATAGATGAGATTGATGCTGTAGGTAGACAAAGAGGTACAGGAATTGGTGGTGGACATGATGAGAGAGAACAAACATTAAACCAATTACTTACTGAGATGGATGGATTTGGTGAAAATGAAGGTATCATTATTATTGCTGCTACTAATAGACCTGATGTATTAGATCCAGCCTTACTTCGTCCAGGACGTTTTGATAGACAAGTTACAGTTAATTTGCCTGATGTTAAGGGACGTGAAGAAATACTTAAAGTACATGCTAGAAATAAAGTATTAGCACCTTCTGTTAATATTGCTGCTATTGCTAAAAGAACGCCAGGTTATTCTGGAGCTGACCTTGAAAACTTACTTAATGAGGCAGCCTTACTTGCTGTTAGACGTAATAAAGATGCTATTACGATGAGTGAGATAGATGAAGCAAGTGATAGAGTATTAATGGGACCTGCAAAGACTAGTGCTAAAAGAAGTGAAGCTGATCGTAAGTTAGTTGCATATCATGAGTCAGGTCATGCTGTTGTTGGTATTAAACTAAAGGGAGCTAATGATGTTCAAAAGGTTACTATTATTCCACGTGGTTCTGCTGGTGGATATAATATGATGATTCCTAGTGAAGAGAAGATTTGCAGAACTAAAACGGATTTACTTGAAGAAATTACTGGTTTACTTGCTGGCCGTGTTAGTGAAGAGATTGTCTTTGGGGAAGTTACAACTGGGGCCCAAAATGACTTTGAGAAAGCTACTAAGATTGCAAGAGCGATGGTTACTGAATATGGCATGAGTGATTTAGGACCTATGCAATTAGAAGAACGTGAAGGTAGTGCTTTCTTAGGAAGAGATTATGCTAAAACTCGTAACTTTTCTAATGAAGTAGCTCATGAAATAGATCAAGAAATGAGAAAGATTATTGATAAGTGCTATGATGAAGCTACTAAGATAATTAAAGAAAATAGAGATTTACTTGATTTACTTGCTAAGACATTATTAGAGTACGAGACATTAACTAAAGAACAAATTGATTACTTAGTAGAACATGGGGAAATGCCTCCAGAAGAAGAGGAAACTAACTATGAGAAAATGAGTTTAACTAAGTTAAAAGAACTTGCTAAAGAAAAAGGAGTTAAAGGTTACTCTAAGATGAATAAAGCAGAACTAATAAAAGAACTTGAAAAATAGTTCTTTTTTCTGTATTATACAATTAATTATTATTTTTAGTGAGGAGTTGGATTTGCAATGAATAATGTTAGTACTGGTAATGCTGGAGAATATTTTGTAGCTGGAGAGTTAGAAAGAAGAGGTTTTACTTGTGCTGTACCTATGTCAAATACTAAAGATTTTGATATTTTAATAATTAATAGGGAAAATAATAAACAATATGCTATACAGGTAAAAACTACAATACATAAGAAGAAGAGTTGGATGTTAAGTAAGAAAAGCGAAGAATTGTATGCAGACAATATTTTTTATATATTTGTTTCTTTAAATGAGCTTGAAACTCCTGAATTTCATGTGGTTCCTAGTAAGGTTGTAGCAGAAAAAATAAAAGAAGCTCATCAGCATTGGCTAAGTGTACCTGGTAGAGATGGTACAATACATAAAGATAGTTCGATGAGAATTTTTAGTGATGATGATAATATCTTTTTAAATAGATGGGATTTATTAATATAATAGTTATTATATTTGTTTATTAAGTTGGAGGTAGTAGTTATGAAAGCTAAGAAAGCAGTGAAAAAAGAAATAGGAGAATTTAGAAAGTTTATTAGTAGAGGTGCTGTTTTAGATATGGCTATTGGTGTTATTAAATTAGACAGTGGTTGCTTTTTCTAAAATAGTTAGTAGTTTAGTAGATGATATATTTATGCCTTTACTTGGGGTTGTATTAGGAGGACTTGACTTTAGTGGCTTATCTATTAAAATAGGTGATGCTTCTATTATGTATGGCTCTTTTATACAGAGTATTGTTGACTTTTTAATCATTGCTATTTGTATATTTGTAATGGTTAAGATAGTTACTAATATTAGAGATAGAGCAGATAAGAAGTTAGGAAATGAACATAAAAAAGAAGAGAAGAAAAAGGATGAGCAAGTTGTGTTACTTGAAGAGATTAGAGATTTGTTAAAAGAAAATAAATTATCAAAAAAATAAGTATCTAATTTGTGAAAAAACACTTGTATCAAAATTGTCTTTAGTATATAATATGTCTAAGGGAATTTTAGTAGTAGGGTGTCTACCTCCGGAAAGGAGGTTTGATATAGATGAAGAAACGTGTATTTATATTAAAGGTATTACGTTATGTCTGTATCATTTTGTTCCTCGTTATTCTTCTAATAACAGAAATAAAAAAAGACACTTAATCTTTTATAAAGATTAATGTCTATCACCTTTAATTAAATATTTTTGGGGGTAGACATCTAGTTATCCAATGCTAAATGTTCCCTTAATAGTTTATGTAAATTCCTTTTACATATTCATAGTAACACAAAAGTTTATATTTTGCAAGTGTTGGGTGATTTTATGTGGAAAATAGGTAATGTTGAAATAGACAATAGAGTTGTTCTTGCTCCTATGGCAGGTATTTGTAATAGTGCGTATCGTAAGATAGTTAAGGAAATGGGTTGTGGACTTATCTATGCCGAGATGGTTAGCGATAAGGCTATATGTTATGATAATAAGAAAACTATTGATATGCTTTATATGGAAGATGTTGAACGACCTATCGCACAACAAATATTTGGTAGTGATGTAGATAGCTTTGTAGAAGCTGCTAAATATATAGAGAAAAATATGAAGCCTGATATTATTGATATTAATATGGGCTGTCCTGTTCCTAAAGTGGCTTTAAGAGCACAAGCAGGTAGTGCTTTATTAAAAGATCCTAGTAAGGTAAAAGAGATAGTTAGTGCCGTAGTTAATGCTGTTAAATGTCCTGTTACTGTTAAAATACGTAGTGGTTGGGATGCTAATCATATAAATGCAGTCGAAATTGCTAAAATATGTGAAGAAGCAGGTGCTAGTGCTATCACTGTACACGGAAGAACTAGAAGTCAAGGCTATTCTGGTAAAGCTGATTGGAATATAATTCGTGATGTCAAAAATAGTGTTAAAATTCCAGTAATTGGTAATGGTGATGTTACTAGTCCTGAGAAAGCTAAAGAGATGTTAGACTTTACTGGGTGTGATGCAGTTATGATAGGTAGAGCTGCTTTAGGTAACCCTTGGCTTATTAGAAATACTGTTTTATATCTTGAAGGAAAACCTTATATGCTACCTACAACTACTGATAAAATAGATATGTGTATTAAACATTTAAAGATGTTAAGTGACTTAAAAAGTGAGAGGCAGGCAGTACTTGAAATAAGAAGTCATGTTTCCTGGTACTTAAAAGGTATTAAAGGAAGTAATGATATTAAAAATAAAATTTATAAAATGACTAAGATATGTGATATACTACAAGTATTAGAAGAGTTTAAGGAGGAACTTTATGAAGAAGAAAAATGTTTATGACAAAATTAAAGAGGAAGAAGAGAAAAGAAAAGAAGAAAATAAGGTTAAGAAGAGTCCTGAGATTAAAGCCATGTTTAGTCAAAGAGTACTTGCTTTTCTAATAGATTTAGTACTTCTTAGTTTTATAACTTCTCTTATTACTATGTTTGTTCCCGTTAATGATACAACTACTAAACTTTATGAAGAACAAAATAGGGTTTTAGAAGGTTATGTTGATGGAACTGTTTCTATGGAAGAGTATGTTAATCAAATGGTAGACTTAGGTTATGATATATCTAAACAAACTGTTATTGTCTCTATTGTTAGTATTGTTGTAAGTCTACTTTACTATGTTGTTTATCCATGTTATAATAATGGGCAGACTTTTGGTAAGAAGTTAATGAAAATTAAAATAAAGAAAACTGATGATACAGAACTTACTATGAATGATTTACTTATTAGAAGTATGATTAATAATAGTATTTTAGTTAATATTATTACAATTGCTTTAGTTCTTTTCTTAAGTAAAGATTTGTATTTAAGTACTAGTAGTCTAATCAGTGGTATTCAATACTTAGTACTTATTATTAGTTTAATAATGATTGCATTTACTAAGAATGCTCAAGGATTACACGATAAGGCTGCTAAGACTGAAGTTGTAGTTGCAGATACAGTGAAGGAGGATGTTTTATGCACGAGCGAAAATTAACAGAACAAGAAATAGTTAGAAGAGATAAAGCTCTTAAGTTAAGAGAATTAGGTTATGATCCTTTTGGTAGTAGATATGATAGAAGTGATTATGCTAATGATGTTAAAGAAAAGTATGAAAGTGTAGACCATGATGCATTTGAAAATATGACTGATACTGTTAAAGTGGCAGGGAGAATTATGTTTATTAGAAAGATGGGTAAAGCTTCATTTTTCTCTATTAAAGATAAGAGTGGTTCTATTCAAGTATATATATCAATTAATGATGTAGGAGAAGATATCTATACATTATTTAAGTCTGCTGATATTGGAGATATTGTTGGTGTTTATGGTAAAGTTATGAAGACAAGAACGGGAGAAGTTACTATTAAGTGTTTAGAATATACACCTTTAGTTAAGGCTTTAAGACCACTTCCTGAGAAGTTTCATGGACTTACTGATGTTGAAGAAAGATATAGAAGACGTTATGTTGATTTGATGATGAATGATGAGTCTAGACGTGTTGCTTTTTTAAGACCTAAGATTATTCGTTCTATTCAAAGCTTTTTAGATAATAGAGACTTTGTTGAAGTTGAAACACCTGTTTTATCAACGTTGTTAACCGGTGCTTCAGCTCGTCCATTTGTTACTCATCATAATAGTCAAGACCTTGATATGTACCTTAGAATTGCCTTAGAACTTCCTTTAAAGAGACTTTTAGTTGGAGGTATGGAAAAGGTTTATGAAATAGGTCGTGTCTTTAGAAATGAAGGAATGGATCCTAAACATAATCCAGAGTTTACTCTTATGGAAGTATATGAAGCATATTCTGATTTAGAGGGTATGATGGATTTAACAGAAAAGATGTTTGTTAATATTGCCGAGAATGTTATTGGTAAGATGGATTATCATTGGAATAATCAAGATATTAATTTAAAAGGGCCATGGAAGAGAATTAGTATGGTTGATGCTATAAAAGAGAAGACTGGTATTGACTTTAAAAAAGAAATGAGTGTTGATGAAGCTTTAGAACTTGCAAAAGAACATAATATTGAAGTTCAAGAACATGAAAAGACAGTAGGACATATCATAAATCTTTTCTTTGAAAAGTATGTAGAGGAAACTTTAATTCAACCAACTTTCTTATATGGACATCCAGTAGAGATTTCTCCACTTACTAAGAAAAATAAAGATGATCCTAGATTTGTGGATAGATTTGAATTATTTATTGCAGGTAGAGAAATGGCTAATGCTTATACTGAGTTAAATGATCCAGATGATCAGTTAGATAGATTTGAAGAACAATTAAAAGAAAAGAATTTAGGTAATGCTGAAGCGAATGATATAGATATGGACTTTATTGAAGCCTTAGAATATGGTATGCCTCCTGCTGGTGGTGTAGGTTATGGAATAGATAGACTTATAATGTTCTTTACAGAACAAGATAGTATTCGTGATGTTATATTATTCCCTACAATGAAACCTGTAGAAAAATAATTTAGTAGGGGGTAAGGTTTGTGAAAATTACAAGAAAAGAGTATGAAAGCTTAGAATTAATTTATGATAAATATTACTCTCAACTTAGAATAAAAGGTGATTCTTTGCTTAAGAAAAATAGGTATACTAATAAAGAAACTAGATTGATATTTCATTATTTATTTGGGAAACCATATATAAAAAATAGTGGAGAGCCATTAGATGATTTATTTATTGATGATGAATATAAAGGGGTAGTTGTACATTATTTTAAAGATGCTATACCTTTTGCAGAAGCTTTTGACTTTCCATTAGATGAAAAAATTAAAGCCATTATTGATGTTGATAATCAATTAAGTACTTTACATCAATATGATCTTTGTTTTAATGATGTACATACTTCTAATTTATTAATTGATTCAAATGGTGGGCATTTAATTGATTTTGATTCTATAAGTTCTGTTGATAAAATGTTTTCTCTTACAAAATTTTATTTGAACTATGAAGATAAAGAGTTTGATGTTTCTTTTAATGTAGATAATTACAAAGCATTAATTAGTTATTTTAGTTTAATATATGGTATTCCTTTAGAAAATGCTTTTGTTAATGAAGGAAATATTGAACTTGCAATATTAAAAGAGTTTTTTAGAAATACTTCTGTTTATCATTTGTTGAAAGTTGCAAATAGAAATATGTTATTAGATTGTCCGATACCTAGTGTTGGTGATTTTTTACCTTTTATTTCTGATTTAGAAAGAGTTAATTATGATACTAATATAATTAAAAGTAAAATATTAAGATAAGAGTTAAATATTCTTATCTTTTTTCATATTCTATTTTGAGGTGGTTAAGATTAAACCTATTATTGGTATTGTAGGAAGGCTATACAATGGAGATGCTAATATTATTTGTATTGAAGAGGTTAGACGTGCTGTTACTAAGTTTTGGGGTATACCTATATTAATATTACCCGTTGATAAAGATGATTTATCTTTAAAAAATCTTTATAGTGAAGAAGATATTAAAGATTTAGAGAATGTTTTAAAAAAATGTGATGGGTTTATTTTACCAGGAGGAGATACTTGGTATCAATTGGATGAAGTGGTTATAGATTATGCTATTAGGTATGATAAACCATTACTTGCTATATGTTTAGGAATGCAAGCTTTAAGTAAAGTATTAAGTGAGGATGAGAGAATAGGTTATGATAATACTATTAAAAATAATACTTCTATTAATCATTTAGAACCTAATAAGACTTATGTTCATTCTGTTATAATTGATGAAGATAGTAAACTTTATTCTATTATAGGTGAGAAAGAAATATGGGTTAATTCTAGACATAGTTATCATGTTCCATCATTGGTTGATGGTTTAATTAGTGCTAGAAGTAGTGATGGTCTAATAGAAGGAGTAGAACTTAAAGATAAAAAATTTATATTAGGAGTAGAGTGGCATCCAGAATCTAATTTAGATGATAAATATTCTAAGAAATTATTTAAAGCCTTTTTTGATAAATTATAAAATTCACAAAAGTTTCACAAAAAAAGTCGTTAAAAGCTTGTAAACTAAAGGAATTCTTCGTATAATTATAGTTGGAAGGAGAGAAAGATATGAAAAAGCATAATACACTTAAAGTTGTTATTATAACATTACTTTTATTTGCTTTGTTAACATGGATTTTACCTTGTGCAACTTATCAAACTGAGTATACAGAACTTGGTAGATATCAAGTGGGAATATTTGATATTTTATCATATCAATCAACTGTACTTGGTTACTTTGGTTATGTTGCTTTATTTGTATTAGTTGTTGGTGGTTTCTATGGTGTTTTATACAAAACAGGAGCTTATAGAAGAGTGCTAGATACCTTAGTAAAGAAGTTTAAAGGTAAAGAAGTAATATGCCTAGTAATTATTATGGCTTTATTTGCATTTTTAACTTCATTTGCAGGATTACAATTAGCATTATTAATGTTATTCCCATTTGTTATTTCTTTAGTACTTATGATGGGTTATAACAAGCTTGCAGCGACTGCTGTTACAGCAGGTAGTGTGGCTGTAGGTTTAATGGGAACAACATTCTCTTATAATACAACTCAAGTATTACAACAATACTTATCAGTAGAGCTTACAGATCTAATTTGGGCTAAAATTGTTTTATTAGTTTTAGGAGTAGTTTTACTTGCTTTATTTGTATTAAAATTTGGTAAGAAGGCTAGTACTAAAAAGGTTGATGATAAAGAAGAATTTATCCCAGAAGAAGTTAAGAGTACTAAAGCTAAAGAGAAAGATAAGGACAAAAAACATAAAGTTAGAGTATGGCCATTAGTTGTAATTTTAGATTTAATACTAATTGTTACAATTATAGGTTTCATTCCTTGGAATGGTGCTTTTGGCATAACTTTATTTGATGATATAACTACTGCTATTACAGAGTTTGAGTTATTTGGCTTCCCTATCTTTGGTAAGATTTTAGGAGCTGTTAGTGCTTTTGGTAATTGGACTTTAGTAGAACTAGTAACTCTAATGTTACTTGCTATCATTATCATTAAATTTGTTTATAAAATTAAATGGGATGATATATTTGAAGGCTTTGGTAAAGGTGTAAGACGTGCATTAGTACCTGCATTAATTGTAATACTAATTTATACTTGTTTAGTACTTACTACATATGATCCATATCAATTAGTTATCTATAACTTTATTTTAGGATTAACTAAAGGATTTAACATCTTTACTACTGGTTTAGTTGTAGTTATTTCTAGTATCTTTAACGGAGATCCACTTTATGCATTTTATAGTGTATTACCATATTTTGTAAGTGTTGTTACTGATACTAATAATTATCAACTAATTGCTGTAATATTCCAAGCATTATATGGTATTGTTACTTTAGTAGCGCCAACTAGTATTCCACTTATGGTAACACTTGCTTATACTAATACTTCTTATAAAGATTGGTTTAAGTATATTTGGAAATTCTTAGTTGCTTTACTTGTTGTAGCATTTATAATCTTTACAATATTATTAATAATATAATAATATTTCTAGGCCCCTTAAGGGGTCTTTTTTTTGTCAGTTTTTTTGGTCTTTAATTTCTTGATTAAAATAAGTAAAAATCCTTACAATAATATTAGATTGGAGGAATTATATGTTTTCAAGATTTAGTGAAGAAGCACAGAAAGCTTTAATACTTGCAAAGAAAGAGATGAATAATTTAAGACATCCTTATGTAGGAAGTGAACACTTATTTTTAGCTATACTTTCGATGAAGGATTTAGAACTAACTAAAACTTTAGCTAGTTATAATATAACTTATGAAGTTTTTAAAAAAGAACTTATTAAAATAATTGGTGTTGGTAAAGAAGCTAATGAGTGGTTTTTGTATACACCTTTGTTAAAAAGAGTTATAGAGACAGCTATATTAAATAGTAAAGAAAAAGGTGAAGTAGAAGTTAGTGTAAATGAGCTGTTACTGGCAATACTTGAAGAAGGTGAAGGTGTTGCTATTAGACTTTTAATTGGTCTTAATATTGATGTTGACGAAATTTATAATTATATTTCTAAAGATAGTAAAGTTACTAGTAAAGCAATACATAGAAAATTACTAGTTGAAGAGTTTGCTGTTAATCTTAATAAAAAAGTGATAGGTAATGAAGTTGATCCTGTTATAGGACGTGAAGATGAAATTAAAAGCTTAATAGAAATATTATGTAGAAGAGGTAAGAATAATCCTTTATTAATTGGGGAAGCAGGGGTTGGTAAGACGGCTATTGTAGAAGAGCTTGCTAGAAGAATAGTAGAAGGAAACGTTCCTAAATCTTTAAAAGATAAAACGATACTTTCTTTACCTATGGCTAATTTAGTAGCAGGAACTAAATATCGTGGTGAGTTTGAAGAAAGAGTCTCTAAAATACTAAAAGAACTTGAGGAAAATGACGATATTATTGTCTTTATAGATGAGATTCATACTATTGTTGGAGCAGGTGGTGCAGAAGGGGCGATAGATGCATCTAATATTATAAAACCGGCATTAGCAAGAGGTAAGATTAGAGTTATAGGAGCAACGACTACTTATGAATATCATACTTTTATAGAAAAGGATAAGGCTTTAAATAGAAGATTTCAAATTATTATGATTGATGAGCCTAATACTTCGAAAACAAAAGATATCTTAAAAAAGTTAAAACCTTTATATGAAGCTTATCATTTTGTTAGTATTAGTGATGATATTATAGATTTGATAGTTGATCTTAGTGATACATATATTTATGAATATTATCAGCCTGATAAATCAATTGATATTTTAGATGAAGTTTGTACTAAAGCATCTTTGTTAGAAAGTAAAAATGATTCTATTCTTTGTAGGATAAATAATGAATTACAAGAAGTTATAAGTGATAAGAAAAAGGCAATTATTAAGCAAGATTTTGATCTAGCATCTACTTATAAAGAAAAAGAGAAGGAATTACTTAGTAGGAAGAATGAACTTGAACTTAATTTAATGATGAAAAGAAAGCCTAAGAAAATAACGAAAGAAATGGTGGCGGATGTTATATATTTGAAGACAAAGATACCTGTTTATGAAATTAATAAGAGCAGTAGAAAAATTATTAATAATTTAGATAAGAACTTAAAAAAGAAAGTTTTAGGTCAAGATGATATTATTAATGATTTGTGTAATAGAGTTAAAAAAATAAGGCTTGGTTTTCAAGATAAGCCTCATATTGAATCTTTTTTATTCTGTGGAAAAACTGGAGTAGGAAAGACATTATTGGTTAAAGAATTTGTAAAACTTTTATATGGAGATGATAATTTTATAAGACTTGATATGAGTGAATATAAAGAGGCACATACTGTTAGTAAGATTATTGGTTCTCCTCCGGGTTATGTTGGATTTGATAATCATTTAACTGTTTTAGATACAATTAGAATGCATCCACACTGTGTTATTTTACTTGATGAGATTGAGAAAGCTTCTAGTGAAGTGATGAAACTTTTCTTACAGGTGCTTGATGAAGGAGTTTTAACTGACTCTCGGGGTAGAAAGGTTAGATTTGATAATGTGTTTTTGTTTATGACTACTAATTTAGGGTATTCTAATGACTCTATAGGTTTTACAGAGAGTAAGAACAATGTCGATATAGAAGAGTTTTTAGGTGTGGAATTTGTTAATCGAATAGGTAAGATTTATTACTTTAATGATATAAGTAGTGATGTTATTCACAAAATTGTGGAAAAAAGATTAAGTGTGTTAATAGAAGGATTTAAAAAGAAAGATTTAAAGATAAAGATATCCCCATCAATTGTGGATAAAGTTATAGAGGAAAGTAATTATGAAAAGTTCGGAGCGAGAAGGGTTGATAAAGTTATAGATGAAGTGGTTACTCCTATTATTGTCGATGCATGGTATAATGGTAAGAAAGAGATAACGGTTTGACTAATTTAATATGATATTATTGGCTAATTTAACATGTATATATTGACTAATTTAACACAAGCATATTGACTTTTGTAATATTTAAATGTATTATTAAAGTGAAAGGCAGTGATGATTATGTATCCAAGAGAAGCGAAAGAGATAATTAAAAATATCAGTAAAACATTTAAAGTTTTGTTAGTAACAGGACCTAGACAAGTTGGTAAAACAACACTTTTACTTAGTTTAAAACCTGATAATATGGAATATATAACTTTGGATGATGAAGTTTTAAGGGAACAAGCGAAGAGTGATCCTAAATTATTTTTAGAAGAACATCCTGCTCCTTTGCTTATTGATGAAGTACAGTATGCTCCTAATTTGTTTTCTTATATAAAAATAAATGTTGATAAAGAAAATAAAAATGGAATGTACTGGTTAACAGGCTCACAACAATTTCATTTGATGAAAAATGTTAGTGAGTCATTAGCGGGTCGTGTTGGTATTATTAATTTAAATAGTTTTATGTATTCTGAAATAGTTAAAAATGAAAAGAAAGAATTGTTCGACCCTGCTAAATTAAATGAGTATAAAACTATGCCTAAGATTGATGTTAATAAATTATATGAGATAATATTTAAAGGTGGTATGCCTACACTTTATATGGAGAAAGATTTATCTTGTGATATTTATTTTAGTAGTTATCTTAATACTTATATTTCTCGTGATGTTAAAGAATTAACAGAGATAGGAAATGAACTTAGTTTTAGAAAATTTATTGTAAGTGTGGCTTCAAGGACAGGAGAACAACTTAATTATACGGCTCTTGCTAATGATGCTTTAATTAGTGTTCCTACGGCTGTTAGATGGATGAGTATTTTAGTAACGTCTGGTCTTGTTTATTTACTTGAACCTTATATGAATAGTGAACTTAAAAGAATAACTCATTTACCTAAAATTGTATTTATGGATACAGGTCTTGCTGCTTATTTAGCAGGATATACTAGTGCAAGAGAGTTACAGCTTGGTTCTAGTTCAGGACATTATTTAGAAACATTTATTGTTAGTGAGATAATTAAAGCATATAATGCAAGAGGCGTTACTCCTAATCTTTATTATTATCGTGATAAAGAGAAAAATGAAATTGATTTAATATTTTATAAGAATAATAAGTTATATCCTTTAGAAATTAAAAAAACTGCTATTCCTAAAAAAGAAATGATTAAGAATTTTAGTAAGTTAGAGAAAACTAAAAAAGAAATAGGTACTGGGGGAATTATTTGTTTTTATGATACTTTGACTAAGTTAGATGAAAATAATTATATTATACCTGTTTCTAATGTTATTAATTATAGTGGGCCTCAAGATTAAAGTCTTGAGGTTTATTAGGTTGAGTATAGAAAAAGTATAGAATAAAGTATACAATAAAGTAGACTATAAAGTATACAATATAGTATATATATATGATGATGTTACGTTACTACTGGAGATGCAACTAGCCATAGATAAAGATTTTATTTATCTTGAGTAGTTTTAAAATGTAATAATATTATAAATAAAATTATATGTTTAGACTTATTTGTTATAGAAAAAACCATGATAATAAGATATAATATGAGTAAGTAAATGCGAAGGAGATATTTATTATGGTTTATGGTAATAAAGAATTTTATCAATTAAGTGATGTTATATTTGGATTAAGAGTAGAATATCAGAAAGTTCAGAGAAAGTTAGAATCTTTGAAAGAGTATGCAAGAGTTGATAGTGATTATGAAAACTTAACTTTTTCATTTAATCCACAAACAAAAAAATTAGTTTATGATTGCACCTTAAAACACAATAGATTAGATAGAATATTTTCAAGTACTTTATTTGGTGCTAATGTTAAAAAGAAAAATGGAATTTACTGTTCTGATGAAGTTTTAACAATTATGGATAGTAAAAAGTTTGGTAAGATAGCTAAAAATATATTGGATGATAATTTTAGTGATGGAATAGAGTTCTCTACAAAGTTTAGAAATAGAGATGATAGTAATCAGGTGGTTGAAATGAATATTTATTCTGGTAGTATTCATATATATTTAGATAATTTGTCAAAACTAAAAAGTTCAATTACAATGTCTTATTATGCTACTGGTGATATGATTAGTGTTAATAAAAAAATGGGAATTTTAACAAAACTTGATATATATGATTTATTAAATGTTAAATTTCCGGGAGATATGTTGTCTAATTATCATATAGATTTAATAGATTATGCAGATAATAATAAGGCTGTTGAATTAATGATGGGTAAAGGATTAAGGTCTAATTGTGATTTAGATATCATAGAAGAAAGAAATAAATTCATTTTACAAAAGCAGAAAAGAAATCTATAAAATATTCATATAATACAATAAGGGATTATTATCTAGTCTCTTATTTTCTTTTATATCTTTTAATGATATAATATATACAATTAGAAAGAGGTGACGTTATGAAGTTATATAATACTCTTACAAGAAGTGTAGAAGAGTTTGTACCAATAGATAAGAATGAAGTTAAGATGTATACTTGTGGTCCTACTGTTTATCACTATGCTCATATTGGTAATTTAAGGACTTATATAATGGAAGATATATTAGAGAAGACTTTAAATATGTTAGGTTATAAAGTTAAGCGTTGTATGAATATTACTGATGTTGGACATTTGTCAAGTGATTCTGATAGTGGCGAAGATAAAATGCTTAAAAGTGCTAAGAGAGAACATAAATCAGTATTAGATATCGCTAAGTTTTACACTGATGAGTTTAAAAAAGATACTGAGAAACTTAATATTAAGTGGCCTAGTATTGTAAGCCCTGCTACTAGTAATATAGATTCTTATATAAAGATGATAGAGAAGTTACTTGATGAAGGTTATGCTTATAAAGCAGGTGGTAATGTTTATTTTGATACTTCTAAACTTAGTGACTATTATATTCTAACTAATCATAAAGTGGATGATATGGTTGTTGGGGTTCGTGAAGGAGTAGAGTTTGATAGTAATAAGAAAAATCAAGCGGACTTTGTTTTGTGGTTTACTAAGTCTAAGTTTGATTCACAAGAGTTAAAATGGGATAGTCCTTTTGGAGTAGGTTATCCTGGTTGGCATATAGAGTGTTCTTGTATTGCTATTAAAAATCTTGGAGAACGTCTTGATATTCACTGTGGAGGAGTTGATAATATCTTTCCTCATCATACTAATGAAATTGCCCAGAGTGAAGCTTATTTAGGCCATAAATGGTGTAATTATTGGGTACATGGAGAACACTTAAATGATAAAAGTGGTAAGATGAGTAAATCTAAAGGACATATACTTACGGTTAGTACTTTAGAAGAAAAGGGATTTAATCCTTTAAGTTATCGTTATATGTGTTTAGAGTCTCATTATCGTAAACCATTACTTTTTACTTATGAAGCTTTAGGACAAGCTGAGAATGCTTATAAGAAACTTAAGAATAGAGTATCTTTACTTAAAGATGAAGGAGAAATTGATGAGACGATAGTTAAAACATATTTAGATAAGTTTAAAGAAGCTTTATCTGATGATATGAATACAGCGATGGCTTTAACAATTCTTTATGAAGTGTTAAAGCTTGATACTAGTGATAAAACTAAGAAACATTTAGTTATGGAATTTGATAAAGTTTTAAGTTTAGATTTGTTAAAAGATGATATAATAGATATTGATGATGAGATAAAAAGTTTAATAGAAAAGAGAAATATTGCTAAGCAAAATAAAGATTATGCTGAAGCGGATAGAATTCGTGATTATTTAGAAAGTAAAGGTATTAGATTAATAGATGGTAGAGATGGTATTACTATAGAGAAAATATAGGAGGTTTTAAATGTTTTATTATATGTATTTTGGTTATGGACTTGTTATAATTGCTTTTCTTGTAACTCTTGTTGCAGATATCTATTTAAGAACAAGATATAGTAAATATAAGAAAGTTAAAGTTAAAAGCGGTATGACAGGGGCAGAAGTTGCTAGGGAAATATTAAAAAGTAATGGACTTGATAATGTTTATGTTGTAGAGACAAGAGGATATTTAACTGACCATTATGATCCTAGGGCGAAAGTAGTTAGACTTTCAACTGATATTTACAATGGAGACTCTATTGCTAGTGTTAGTGTGGCTGCTCATGAATGTGGACATGCTGTTCAAGATAAAGAGGGATATTTCTTTTTGAAATTTAGATCTTTCTTAGTTCCTATTGTTAATTTTAGTACTAAGTTTGGTTATTTAGCAGTTTTAATTGGTCTTATCTTTGGGGCGATGAACCTTGCATGGGTTGGTATATTCTTGTTAGTAGCAATACTTTTATTTCAACTTATTACATTACCAGTTGAATTTAATGCTTCAAAGCGTGGTAAAATGTTTCTTAGTAAATTGAAAATAGTTGATAATAGTGAAAGAAGTATGGCTAGTTCTATGTTAAACTCAGCAGCGATGACTTATGTCGCTTCACTTATTTCAACATTACTAGATTTACTTAGACTTGTATTAATAGTTATGGGAAATGATAGAGATTAGACTTTATAGTCTTTTTTCTTTAGGAGTGTGTTTATGGATATTAGATGTGTTAATTCTTTGGTACTTGCTTATCTTGGCGATGCAGTGTATGAAGAATATATTAGAATGTATTTAGTTGAGAAAAAAATAAATAAAGTTAATGACTTGCAAAGAGAATCTATTAATTACGTTAGTGCGAAAAGACAGGCTTATTTCTTAGACAAGATGCTTGATGCTGCTTTTTTTAATGAAGATGAGATTAATGTTATAAGGCGAGCTAGAAATGCTAAGAGTCATCCTAATCCTAAAGGATGTAGTGTGATAGAATATAAAAAGGCAACGGCTCTTGAGGCTTTAATTGGATATTTAAAACTTGGGGGTAGAAAAACTAGAATTGATGAAGTTATGAATTATATAGTGGAGGAATTATGTTAGTATATGGGAGAAATGTAGCGGAAAGAATATTTAGAGATGAAAAACTTTTGAAAAAAGTTAGAAAACTTAAAATCGAAGAGAAATATTATTTAAAAATTAAAAATATGCTAGGTGAATTTCCAAGAAGTAAGATAAAATTGGCTCGAAAATCGGAAATTGATAATTTGACCAAAGATAATCATCAAGGTATAATCATCGATATGGAGGACTACCAGTATACTCCTTTAAATAAAATACTAGAAAAAGAATATGATAAAGTACTTATTTTAGATCATATTCTTGATCCTCATAACTTTGGGGCCATTATTAGAACGGCAGTGGCTGCAGGTTTTAATGCTATTATTATTCCTAATGATAGGCAAGTACTTGTTAATTCTACTGTTGTTAAGACTAGTGTGGGGGCAGTATTTGATATTGATATAGTCTTGGTAACTAATCTTAATAATACTATTAAAACCCTTAAAGATAATGGTTTCTGGATATATGGTACAATTATGAATGGAGAAGATTATACTAGTATTGATTACAATGGTAAAGTTTGTCTTGTTATCGGTAATGAAGAGAAAGGTATTAGTAAATTAGTTAAAGAGTCTTGTGACTTTTTAATTACTATTCCTATTAGTCCTAAGATAGATAGTTTAAATGCCTCAGTTGCAGCAGGTATATTGATATATGAGGTAGTCCGAAATAGAAAGTAGGATTTATGAAATATAATGATTATGAACTTTTAGATTTAATTTATGAAAATGATGAGATAGCATACAATATTATGTTAAAAAAATATAAACCTGTTATTTATAATAAAGCATTAGAATATTATACTTATTTAAAAGATAATGGTTATAAAGGCTTTACTTTTGATGACTTTTTACAAGAGGGTATTGTTACTTTTGATCATGCTGTTAAAAGTTATGATTCTAATAGAGGAAGCTTGTTTTACTCTTTTCTTTTGGTCTGTTTAAATTCAAACTTTAATTTAATGTTAAGAACTTTATTTTCTATAAAGAATAGACCTTTGTTAAAATATCAAGAGTTAGAGTTTGAAGTTAAAGATTCTAATGGGATAGATCCTTATTGTCATATAAATAATATAGACATGCACAATAAAATAAATGAGTATTTATATAGTGTTAGTTTGTTGGACTCTGCTATTATAGAACTTAGGTTAAATAATTTTAAATATAAAGAAATTATGAAGCTATTAGATGTAAGTTCTTCTCATATTAGTAGAGTTGTAAAAAAATTTAAGGACAATTTTTTAGAAATGTATGAAGGTATTTAGTTTATAAGCTTGTAAATAAATTTAAAATGCTATAAAATTATAGTAGAGATACTAGAAAAGACGGTGATTTTCTATGGGAAAGATATTTAGAATGCCTTTTGAAAAGACATTAGATGAGTATACTAAGTCTTATCATAGTAGTGATGAGTATACACGTCTTTTTTATGTAATGGATTCTACAATGAAGTATATTCATCTTAAAGGGTATTATATTATTAATTTTAATCCTAAAAATATAGTAGTAGGTATTACTAATAATAATGAAGATTTTGTTAATTTTAATAGTTTAGATGTAATGGATGATGATATATCTAATAAAATTAATAATAATATATATAACTTAGCTTTTTTAGAGATAGGTCTTTTATCAGAAACGTTAGAGTACTTAAGGCCTGACTTTTTAAAGCAGAACTTTTCACAATTTAAGATATTTATACCAGAGAACTTAGTTAATTATTATCAGATGATAGTAGTTAATGGAGGACATACTTATTTGTGTGATTATTTAGAAATTAAAAATAAACAAGAGATTACTAAACTTAATAAGGCTCTTGAAGAAGAAGGAGGGGCTAGCAAGGGTAGAAGTTATATTAAGAGTACTGGTCATTATGGTAATGATGATGATAATATTATTCCTATGAGGTTACCTAATGAAGATAATAAAGATAATATAGCAGCTTTTGTTACTAATTATGCTTTAGCTTTTGTAGTGCTTGCTAGTAGTTTATTAATACCTATTATTGCTTTCTTATTAGGTTCTAAATAATAGTATAGATTGAATAAAGGTCTATACTTTTATTATTCACTTATTATAGAAAATTTGTTTGACTAATTAGTATACTTATGGTATATTTTGGTAGTAGAAAAAAGTATTATTTTGTATTATAATATATAACGTTTTAAGGAAGTGGTATTTGTGGATAAAATAATAGTTAAAGGTGCTAGAGAGAATAATTTAAAGAATGTTTCAATAGAATTACCTAAGAATAAATTAATTGTAATGACTGGTGTTAGTGGTAGTGGTAAATCTTCTCTTGCTTTTGATACGATATATGCTGAAGGACAAAGAAGATATGTAGAGAGTTTATCTGCTTATGCTAGACAGTTTTTAGGGGGAACAGAAAAGCCTGATGTTGACTCTATAGAGGGACTTAGCCCTGCAATTAGTATAGACCAGAAAACGACTAGTAAGAATCCTCGTAGTACTGTTGGTACGGTTACAGAAATATATGATTATTTACGTCTTTTATTTGCAAGAGTAGGGGTTCCATATTGTCCTAATCATAATATTCCAATAACTAGTCAAAGTATTGAAGAGATGACTAATAAAATATTAGAACATGATATGGGAACTAAACTAGTTATTATGGCTCCTGTTGTTCATGGAGAGAAAGGTACTCATAAAGATTTACTTGATGATTTAAGAAAACAGGGATTTGTTAGGGTTAGAGTAAATGGAGAGATGCATGATTTAACTGAGGAGATTAATTTAGAGAAAAATAAGAAGTCTAATATTGAAGTAATTGTTGATAGAATCGTTTTGAAAGATGATATTAGAAGTAGATTATTTGAGTCTTTAGAGGTTGCGACTAAGCTTAGTAAAGGTAAAGTAGTAGTAGATTTTCTTGGCGATAAGGAAGTAGTTTATTCAGAAGATTTTGCATGTCCATATTGCGATTTTTCACTACCTGAACTTGAGCCACGTCTATTTAGTTTTAATGCACCATATGGAGCATGTCCTGAATGTAAAGGACTTGGTATTAAGTTAAAAATAGACCCTGATTTAGTTATTCCTGATAAGAGTAAATCATTAAAAGATGGAGCGATTGTTACTCTTGGTGATGATACTGATAATATTTATTATAAAAGACTTGAGTGTATGTGTAAGCATTATAAGATTAGTACTAGTAAACCTTTTAAGAAGTTAACAGAAAGAGAGAAGGACTTAATCCTTTATGGAAGTGATGAGTTAATTCATTTTAACTATAAATCTAAAAGTGGTAATGTTACTAATCAGACTGATTACTATGAAGGTATTATCAATAATCTAGAGCGTCGTTATATGGAAACATCAAGTAGTTGGATTAGAGAATGGTTAGAGAAGTTTATGATTGAACAGACTTGTGAAGTTTGTGGTGGGGCTCGTTTAGCTGATAATGTGCTTTCTGTTAAAGTAGGTAAGAAAAATATTTATGAAGTAACATGTATGAGTGTTAAAGAGCTTATTACTTTCTTTGATAAATTAAAACTTAGTGAAGAGAAGATGCAGATAGCTGACCTTATTCTTAAAGAGATTAAATCACGTTTATCTTTCTTAAAAAATGTAGGACTTGAATATTTAACTCTTGCAAGAAGTGCGGGAACATTAAGTGGTGGAGAAGCACAACGTATTAGACTAGCAACACAAATAGGTTCTCGTTTAACAGGAGTACTTTATGTTCTTGATGAACCTAGTATAGGACTTCATCAAAGAGATAATGATAGACTTATTAATTCTTTACTTGAAATGAGAGATTTAGGTAATACTTTAATAGTTGTAGAACATGATACTGATACAATGCTTGCTGCTGATTACCTTGTTGATGTTGGTCCTGAAGCAGGAGATAGGGGTGGAAAGATTGTGGCAGCAGGTACACCTGATGAAGTAATGAAGTGTGATGAGAGTATTACAGGACGTTATTTAAGTGGAAAAGAAAGTATTCTTGTACCTAAAACAAGAAGAAAAGGTACTGGTAAGTTTATAACTATTAAAGGTGCTAAGGAGAATAATTTAAAAAATATAGATGTTAAAATTCCGCTTGGAACATTCACCCTAGTAACTGGTGTTAGTGGTAGTGGTAAGAGTAGTTTAATTAATGAGATACTTGTTAAAGCGGCTTCTAGTACTTTATATAAATCTAAAGTTAAGCCTGGTAAACATGATAAAATATTAGGACTTAATAATATTGATAAACTTGTTGATATATCACAGTCACCTATTGGAAGAACTCCTAGAAGTAACCCTGCAACATATACAGGGGTATTTGATGATATTAGAGAGCTTTTTACTAATACTAAAGAAGCGAAGATGTATGGCTTTGAGAAAAATAGATTTTCCTTTAATGTAAAAGGTGGTAGATGTGAAGCTTGTAGAGGAGATGGAGTTAAGAAAATAGAGATGCATTTCTTGCCAGATGTTTATGTTCCTTGTGAAGTTTGTCATGGTACAAGGTATAATAGAGAGACTTTAAACATTTACTATAAAGAGAAGAACATTGCAGATGTCTTAGATATGCGAGTTAGTGAGGCTTTAGAGTTCTTTAGTAATGTTCCTAAAATAAAAAATAAACTTCAAGTACTTGAAGATGTAGGACTAGGATACATTAAATTAGGACAAAGTGCCCCAACGTTAAGTGGAGGGGAAGCAGAGAGAGTTAAACTTGCTAAAGAGTTACAGAAAAAGCCAACTGGAAAAACCTTATACGTTTTAGATGAACCAACAACAGGATTACATTCTGCAGATATTAAGAAGCTACTTGCAATTTTACAGAAAATAGTTGATAATAAAGATACAGTGCTTGTTATTGAACACAATTTAGATGTTATTAAATGCGCTGATTATATTATTGATTTAGGTCCAGAAGGAGGAGATGGTGGAGGTAGTGTAGTTGCTACTGGTACACCAGAAGATATTAGTAAAGTTAAAGAATCTTATACAGGACAATTCTTAAAGAAAATGTTATAAAATATAGGAGGAGACTATGAAAATAATTGTAGCGACAAAAGAAAAAATCAGATTAAATAGATTTTTAGAATGGCTTTTGTATTTTGCTAGTTATTCTTTAGTCTTCTTTTTAGTGTCTAAAATTTTTAAATCATTTTATATAGATCCTGCTCATCCTCTTCTTTTTTCAATACTTGCTTCTTTTATAATTTATGTGCTTAATAAAACTGTTAAACCAATTCTTGTTAGATTAACTATACCAGTAACAGCTTTAACACTTGGTCTTTTTTATCCTTTTATTAATCTATTTATTTTAAAATTAACTGACTGGATACTTGGTAAATATTTTAATCTTTTGGATATATGGGTTGCTCTTGCTATATCAATATTAATTTCTGTAGCTAATATTTTAATAGAAGAGTTTGTAATTAAACCACTTATAAGAAGGGTTAAGAATCATGGATAGGGTACTTTTAGACTTAGGGTTTATTAAAATTTATTATTACTCTATCTTTATTTTTTTAGGTGTGATTGTAGGAGGAATTTGTGTTTTTCTAGAACTTAGAAAAAATAAAGTAAATAAAGATGATATTATCGATATGGTCTTTTATACAATTATTTTTGCTTTTATAGGGGCAAGGGTTTATTATGTGTTGTTTAATTTATCATATTACTTGTCTAATCCTATAGAGATACTCTATATATGGCATGGTGGTCTTGCTATTCATGGAGGGATACTCGGTGGACTTTTATATCTTTGGTATTATAGTAGGAAACATAAATTAAATCTTTTAAAACTTTTGGATATACTAGTAGTAGGTCTTATTATAGGACAAGCGATAGGTAGATGGGGTAACTTCTTTAATAGTGAAGCTTATGGATATGTTACATCATATGGTTATTTAAAGAGCTTATATATACCAGAATTTATTATTAGAGGTATGTATATTAATGGTGATTATTATATGCCAACATTCTTCTTTGAGTCATGTTGGAATGTAATTGGCTTTATAATTCTTTTAGTAATTAGAAAGTTTTATAAGAACTTAAAGACAGGACAGTTGATGGGATTTTATATGATGTGGTATTCATTCATTAGATTTATAATAGAAGGGATGAGACTAGATAGTTTAATGTTAGGACCTATTAGAGTGGCTCAACTTGTATCGGTTGTCTTGTTTATCGTAGGAGTTTACTTTGTCTTTATTAGAAGAAATAAGAAGTTATATAGAGAGGATGTGCTTTATGAATAATAAATATAGAGTAGTAATTGTAGGCTGTGGGGTAGCAGGAATGACTGCAGCTTTATACTTAAATAGAGCAGGTATTGATTGTATTATTTTAGAGAAGTCTATGCCGGGAGGACAGATAGTTGATAATGGAAATATTATGAACTTTCCTTCATATGAATCTATCAGTGGGAGTGATTTAGCTTTAAAGATGTTAAAACAGATTACTAATTTAGGTGTTCCTGTAAAATATGAAGAAGTTAAGGATATAAAGATAGATAAAGAGAAAAAGGTTATTACTAGTAAGGGTGAGTATAACTGTGATTATGTAATAATTGCTACTGGTCGTAAGCCTAAATTACTTGGTGTTAAAGGTGAAGATGAACTTAGGACTAAAGGAATAAGTTATTGTGCTGTTTGTGATGGGGCTTTATATAAAAATAAAGATGTAGTTGTTGTGGGAGCTTCTGATGCAGCCTTTGAAGGAGCGATATACTTAAGTAAATTAGCATCAACTGTTACTGTTTTATATCGTAATGAATTTAGAGCGAAAGCTTATTTGCAAGATATGGTTAAAAAAATAGATAATATTTCTTTTGTTAGAGGAGAAGTAGATAGTTTTTCTAAAAATGATAAAATTACTATTAAGACAAAAGAAGGTAATGATATAATTACTGATGGAGTATTCATATACATAGGACAAATTCCTAATGCTAACTTTTTATCATCTTTAAATATTTTAGATGATAAAGGTTATGTTAAGACTGATGATAATTTAATGAGTTCTATAGATGGAGTTTATGCTGTAGGTGATGCTTTAAACAAGTATGACTATCAAATAGTTATTGCCATGGGGGAAGCAGCTAAAGTTGCTTTAGAAATATCAAGGAGATGAGTTGATGTGGATAATAAAAAGATTGTAGTTTTTGGAGGGGGAACAGGGCTTTCTTATTTACTTAAAGGTCTTAAAGATTTTCCTCTTGATATAACTGCTGTTATTACAGTATCAGATGATGGAAGAAGTACTGGTAAATTAAGAGAAGAATTTCATGCTCCGGCAGTAGGAGATATTAGAAAAGTGCTTAGTAGTTTATCTTCTACAAGTCAAAATATTAAAGATATGTTAGAGTATCGTTTTAATACGACAAGTGATTTAGATGGTCATGCTTTAGGAAATTTAATACTTATATCTCTTTTAAATATTACTGGTAGTTTAAAAGAATCCATAAATGAACTATGTACCCTTTTAGATATTAAAAATAAAGTGTTGCCATTAACAGAAGATGCTAGTGTTACGCTTATGGCAGAAATGACTGATGGTGATGTTATTGAAGGAGAAGCTTCTATTACTAAAAGTAATAAAAAAGTAAAGAGACTATTTTATAAAGAGCAGCCTAAGGTGCTAGATGAAGTTAAAAATGCTATTAAGAATGCTGATTTAATCATTTTTAGTATGGGTAGCCTTTATACTAGTTTACTTCCTCATCTTATTTCTAAAGAGGTTATAGAATGCTTAGATAAGACAAATGCTCCTATTTTGTATTTGTGTAATATTGTTACTCAACCTGGGGAGACGGATGACTTTACTGTTAGTGATCATATTAAACTTATTAATAATTATTTAGGTAAACATAAGCTTGATGTGGTAATAGCATCAAACTCTAAAATTAATGAAGATATGGCTTTAAAGTATGCTACAGAGGAACAGAAAGATCCAGTTAAAATAGATTATGCTGTTTTATCTACTTTAGATACAGAATTTATTGAAGCAGATCTCTTAACTATTGCAGATGGAACACTTAAACATCATAGTCAGCGACTTAGCTCTTTAATATTTTCATACTTGATGAAATAGGGGGTGTCTTATGTCTTTTACAGGTACTGTTAAAAATGAAATAACAACATTAAAACTAACAGCGACTGCTAAAGTAGCCTTGCTTTCAGGTTTTTTTCGTAATAATTATCAAATTATAAATAACTATATTACTATTAGTAGTGAGAATGATGCTGTTATAGCATACTTAAAAGAATTACTTGATAGTTATGAAGAGATATCTTATCAAGAAGAACTTTTAGATAATAATAATTTTAGTAAAAATAAACTTAAAGCTTTAATAATTACTAAAGGGAATGATTTTATTAAAGAGACTTTTTGTATTGAAGATTATATTGTTCCTAACTATATAGTAGAGTTAGATGATGAAATTAGAGGATACTTAAGAGGAGTTTTCTTAAGTAGTGGGAGTATTAATGATCCCAAGACTAGTAGATATCATTTAGAGTTTTTAATAGAAAAGGGTGAGGAAGCTGTCTTTGTTCAGAAGCTACTTAATAATTATTCTTTAAATGTTAAACTATTAAGTCGTGATAAAGGGTTTATGTTATATGTTAAAGAAGCGGAAAAGATTAGTGACTTCTTAAAGATAGTTGGAGCTAGTAAAGCGGTACTATACTATGAAGAAATACGTGTATATAGAGATACTAAAAATAAGACTAATCGTCTTAATAATTGTGAACAAGCTAATATGGATAGAGTTTTAGAGACAGCGATGGAACAATTAAAATATATTAGAATACTTGAAGATAATTTGGCAATTGAATTGCTTGATGATAAGACTAAAGAAGCTTTAGAATACCGTAAGAAATATCAGGAAGCATCTTTAAAAGAACTTAGTGAAATTATAAGCTTAGAAACTGGTAAAAAGATTACAAAGTCAGGGCTTAATCATAGATTTAGGAAAATTAAGGAGTTAGCACTTAAATTTTCGAATAATAAAACTAGTCGGTAATGACTAGTTTTTATGCCCCCTATTATCAATATTATTTGTTAATAAGCACAACTTTTATAACTTTTTCTCATTTTTAAATAAGATTTGCTATTTGCTTTTCAGAAAGTCCTGTTGCTTTTATTATATCTTTTATTGGTATACCTATTTCAAGAAGATTCTTAGCAATAGATTTTTTCTCATTACTAGCACCCTTCTTAATACCCTTTTTCTCTCCTTCATTTTCTCCTTCTTCTTTAACACTATTAATCATTTTTTCAAAGTCCTCTGCAGCATCAT
>CAMMBX010000002.1 GCA_946494345.1 uncultured Mycoplasmatota bacterium
CACTAAGAAATAGAAAAGAAAGAGAGGTGTAGTCGAGATTTGTCTACTCGACTGTCATATGAATACAAAAAATGAATATGCAATTAAAGTAAGTCATGTTACTAAAAAATTTAAAGTTTATTATGATAAAGCAAACACTTTAAAAGAACAATTAGTATTTTGGAAAAGTAAAAATAAAGTAGAAGAAAGAACTGTTTTAAATGATATCAATTTAGAAATAAAAAAAGGTGAGACAGTTGCTTTAATAGGTACTAATGGTAGTGGAAAAAGTACTTTGCTAAAATTGATGACTAAAATAATTTATCCCACTAAAGGTAAAATAACAACAGTGGGAAAATTAACATCATTATTAGAGTTAGGTGCTGGCTTTCATGATGATTTTACTGGTAGAGAAAATATATATTTTAATGCATCAATATTCGGACTAACAAGAAGTGAAATAGATAAAAAAATAGATGATATTATCAAATTTTCTGAGTTAGAAGAATTTATAGATAATCCCGTAAGAACATATTCATCTGGAATGTATATGCGTTTAGCTTTTTCTGTTGCTATTAATGTTAATGCGGAAATTCTTTTAATTGATGAGATACTTGCTGTTGGCGACCAACACTTTCAAGATAAATGTTTTGATAAGTTAAAAGAACTTAAAGAAAGTGATAAAACAATTGTAATTGTAAGTCATAGCTTAGATTCAATTAGAAAACTTTGTACAAGGGCTATTTGGATTAAAGATGGCCATGTAGAAATGGATGGAGAAACCAATAAAGTAATTGATAAATATTTAGAGGAATGCAAGTAGAGGTGATAATATGCAATTAGCTAGAAATTTGTATAATTATAGAGAACTTTTAAAAAGTAATGTTAAAAAAGAGATTCGTGGTAAATATAAGGGATCTTTTCTAGGTGTTTTGTGGTCATTTATTAATCCATTATTACAAGTAGCAGTATATGCAATTGTCTTTCCTTATATTATGAGAGTACAAACAGACAATTATCTAATATACTTAATTATTGGTATTATTCCTTGGACTTTTTTTACTACTGTTATTAATCAAGGCATGATTACGGTAAGAATAAATGCGGGCATTATAAAAAAAGTATATTTTCCAAGAGAAATTTTGCCAATTTCTGTGGCGGTTAGTGGCTTGATTAACTTTCTAATAAGCTGTATTATAATTTTATTATTTTGTATTTTTGGAGGAGTAGGTATTAGTTGGCATCTTATATTGTTACCATTTATTGCCATTATACAGTTTTTTTTAACACTAGGTATTGTCTTTGCTTTAAGTGCTATTAATGTATATATTAAAGATACTGAATATTTAATAGCTTTCTTCCTTAATATGTTATTTTATGCAACTCCAATTCTTTATGAAGCAACATTATTTCCAGAAAGTATTAGATTTATACTTTATTTAAATCCAATGACACAAGTTGTTTTAGCATATCGAGATATTTTCTTATATCATCAAGTGCCAGAATTGAGCGGCATAATTTATTTAATTATAATAACAATTATAATATTTGCATTAGGTCTATTAATATTTAGAAAATTGGAAAAAGGTTTTGCAGAGGAGGTATAATATGAAATGTGATTATGTACATATTGAAGAAGCGAGAGTTTATGGAGTTAAGAATCCTAAATTCTTTGTTATTGGTAGTGTAATGGATAAGAATGCTACTTTTAAGATATTAGCAGATGGTAAAGAAATAGAATATCATAAATTGCCTAATTTAGCGAATTGTGGTTTTTGTTTAGAAGCTGAACTTACTAATGATATGAAAAAATTAGAAGTATATGCTATTAAAGATGGCAAAGAAGAACTTATTTGTGTAAGAGAAAACTCTAAAATGCATCGTATTAAAACTAAAATTAGAAAGACTCTTGAACCATTTGAGATTAAAATAAAGAAAATAGCCCATGTTTTTGCTAGTTTCTTTAAAGCGATAGGTCGTGGCTTTAGATTTTTATGGAGAGAACATCATCTATTAGTTCCTCCAACATTATGGGGAAAATATTTAAAAGACTTTGCTACTAAAATGAAAGAAATATTTAGAGGGGGACTATATTTAGATCCAGGTACACCTAGTGATTATCAATATTGGTTAAAAAGACAAGCTTTAGCATATCCTAGAGAAGAACCTAAAAAATTAAAATATAATCCTAAAATATCTATGGTTATACCAGTTTATAATGTAAGTAGAGAATTATTAAGCGATTGTCTAGATTCTATTTTAAATCAAAGTTATACAAATTTTGAAATATGTCTTGCTGATGATAAATCTACTAATAAAGAAACAATTGATACTTTAAAAGAATATATGAAAAAAGATGAAAGAATTAAAGTAGTATTTAGAAAAGAAAATGGTCATATATCAAAAGCGACAAATAGTGCAATAGAAATCGCTACAGGTGAGTTTATTGGGCTTATGGATAATGATGACACTCTAGATCAAGACGCTTTATGTGAAGTTGCTAAACTTTTAAATGAAGATAAGACTTTAGATATGATTTATACTGATGAAGATAAACTTGATATGAAAGGAAATAGAAGAGATCCTCATTTTAAAGCAGATTTTTCACCAGATACATTATTAAGTAGTAATTATATTTGTCATTTCTGTGTTTTGAGAAAGAAAATAGTTGATAAAATAGGAGGCTTTAGAGTAGGTTATGAAGGCAGTCAAGATCATGATTTATTCTTAAGATTTACAGAAGTTAGTGATAGAGTAGGACATATTCCTAAAGTTTTATATCACTGGAGAATGATACCAGGTTCTACTGCTGCTACTATAGATAGTAAAAGTTATGCTTTAGAGCGTGGTAAGAAGTGTGTTGAAGATGCTTTAAAAAGAAGAAAAATAAAAGGTGAAGTTACTATTAAATATAATCACTATTTAGTAGAGTATAAATATTCTAAAGAACCTAGTATTTCTATAATTATTCCTACTAAAGATCATGCTGATGATACTAGAAAGTGTTTAGTATCAGTATTTGATAAAACTAATTACAAAAATTATGAAGTTGTTTTAGTTAATAATAATAGTACAGAGCAAGAATTATTTGATTTAATAGATGAGTTTAAAAAGAAATATAAAAACTTTAGAGTAGTAGATGCTCCTATTCCCTTTAATTATTCAAAAATAAATAATATGGCTGTTAAAACTTGTAAGAGTGATTATATAGTATTATTAAATAATGATACTGAACTAATAACAGGAGATTGGTTGAAAATAATGGTTGGTTATGCTATGCAAAAACATATTGGTACAGTAGGTGTTAAACTACTTTATCCTGATAATACTATTCAACATGGAGGCGTTGTTCTTGGAGTAGGAGGAATTGCTAATCATGCTTTCTTAGGAGAGTCAAGAGACTCTATTGGTTTATATGCCCGACTTGCCCTACCTCATAACTATAGTGCTAATACAGCAGCTTGTTTTATGGTATCAAGAAAAAAATATGATGAAGTAGGTGGACTCGAAGAGGAACTTATGGTAGCGTATAATGATATAGACTTTAATTTAAAGCTTTTAGAAAAAGGATATTATAATGTCTTTCTTCCTCAAGTAGAATTATATCATTATGAGTCTAAATCAAGAGGACTTGATACAACAACAGAAAAATATAAAAGATTTATGAAAGAACAATATTATATGTATGAAAAATGGGATAAATATATTGATAGAGATCCATTTTATAATAAAAATTTCAGCATAACAAAAAGCTTTTATTTGGACAAATAGATAGGAGTAGTAATTATTGGAAAATATTTATTATATGTCAAATATATCTTTGTATATTATTATAACTAGTTATAGGAGGTAAAAATGTGAAAAAATTAAAGTGTTTTTTCAAAAAAAATAGTAAGTTGCTATGGTATTTGTTAGCTTTATTAACAATATTTTTAGTATTTATTCCTATATATTATAAATTTCCTCAATATAAAGTAACTATGGCATTTGAAGGAATGTTAATAGTTTTAACATTATTATGTTATTTTTTTACAAATATTTTTAAAAAAATAGGTAATTTTCTTATAGAATTTAGATATCCTGTTGCTTTAATAATATTTATTTTGTGTGTATTACTAAAAATAAATATGTCTTCCATTGGAATGTATAATGTAGTATTAAATGATCGAGGGGGAAATAATAATGATAATGTTTGGGGAATTAGCAGGGAAATTAGATCTGATGAATGGCTAGTTCATACACCATATTATTTTTCACAGCAGTATAATGATTATAAAAAAATAAGTAATCTTATGAGTTTATCTGGTCAAGATATGATAGTTGGCTATAATGCTCCTGTTAAAGATATATCTTTATTAGCTAAACCTCTTACTTGGGGATATTTATTGTTAGGAAATGATTATGGTCTTTCTTGGTATTGGTGTTTAAAAATAATTTTATTTTCACTGGGAGCTTTTGAATTAACGATGATTATTACTAAGAAAAATAAATTAGTATCTTGTTTGGGCGTATTATTAATTGCATTTGCTCCTACTATGCAGTGGTGGTTTGTTCCTCACTTTGTAGATGTTGTTTTATGGAGTATATGGTTACTTGTTTTGGCTTATCATTTTTTTACTGCTAAGACGAGGCGATTTAGGAACTTACTTACAATACTTACTCCTCTTGCAGGTTGTGTATTTGTCTTATCATTGTTTCCATCTTTACAAATACCACTTGGACTTTTGGCTATTCTTCTATTAGTAGTATTCTTAATAAGAGATAAAAATACGATAACATTTAAAAAAAAGAATCTAATTAATATTTTAATTATGATTGCAATTGCTGGAGTTATTTTAGGATATACTTTATTTACATCACTTGAGGCTATAAAGGCTTTGTATAGTACTTCATATCCTGGTAAGCGAGTTTCTTTTGGTAATACTGGAACTTTAGAGTCTATTTTTACAAATTTAACAACTATATTTTTACCATATAAGGATATTAATTATCTTAATAATTGTGAAGTTAGTGATTTTATTCATTTCGCACCGATTTTTTTGCTTATTTATCCTTTGATTTACAAATATTTAAAAAAGAAAAAATCTAACGATTTAATAGTTGGTAATGCTTTATTGGTTGCAATTATTGTTAGTTTAACATTTTATTTAGTAGGCTTTTCAGAAATTCTTTCTAAAATTACATTGTTTTCTTATGTTAATAGAATTCAAACTGTTTATGGATTTATTGCTGTTCTGTTTAGTTTATGGTGTATTTATGTCTTATTTAAGTATAAAGATATTTTAACTAACAAACAAAAAATTATTTCTTTAATAATATTTGTAGTTGTCTATATTTTAATAATAAGTGAACAGCTTCTTTCTTATATGCCTATATATGTATATATTATAGAGATATTAGTTTTTGCTTTTATTATATTTACTGTTTATTATAATTTAAAATACTTGACTACAGCTTTGATATTTCTTTTGATTTTATTTTCATCATTTACAATTAATCCAATTATAAGTGGTGATGATGCTTTAACTAATCACAAAATAATTGATGAAGCGAAAGAAATATATGAAAGTGATAAAGGATATTTCTTAACTATAGATACTTTGCATATGCAATCTTTACTTTTAGCGAATGGTGTAGATGTACTTAATGCAGTTAATTTTTACCCTGACTTTGCAAAATGGGAAGAATTAGATGAACATAAAGAAAATTATGAGTATTATAATCGGTACTTGCATATGAACTTTAAACTTACTAATAAGAAAACGAATTTCAATCTTATTACTGATGATAATCTAGAGATTAATATTAATCCTAGAGATTTAGAGAAAATTGATGTAAAGTATTTGTTAGCTCCTTATGATGTATCTAATACATTAGAAGATAATGATGTTGACTTTGAAACATTGTATAATGAAGATTATTATATTTATAAACTAGGATAGATAGGATGGTATTATGAATAATAAATTATTAAAAAGTATTTTAGCTTTAGTTTCTGCTATTATTAGTGTTAATGTATTTGGTTTAGCAAGTGATAATTTTTTAGGAATTACTATTATTTTATTTATCCTTTTCTTTTTTTATAATTTTATTTTGAAAAATATTAGTTTTGATAAAAGAAAAGTTACTATTTCTTTATTACTTGCTTTTATTTATACTATTTTAAATTTACTAGGTAATATTGTGATAAATGATTTAGTTGTGAGCTTTTCTTTTGTTATAAATATAATAGGTAATTTAATATTATTCTCATTTATATGTTTATTTCTTTTTTCTAAAATAGAAGATTTAATTAAAGTAAGGGAAAAGTTTTCTTTTAAGTTTAATATCTATAAAATTAAACATTTTAAACTTATAGTAATGATTATATTATTTGTTTGCTATATTCCAGCTTTTATAGCATCTTTTCCGGGTGTTTTTGCTTATGATGCTCCACATCAAGTAACGCAGTTTATAACTTCTAATATTGGTAATAATCAACCGGTAGTTAGTTCGTTATTTATATATTTAATAATGAGTATAGGTAAATTTATTTTCTCTTCTTGGGAAGGGGGATTAGCTTTATTTATTGTAGTGCAGATGCTTATTTGCTTTTATGTAATTGCTTATCTTTTAGATTTTTTAAGAGAAGAGAAGGTTAATCCTATAATAATAATTATTACGTTACTTTTCTTTGCTTTATTTCCTGTTAATCATTTATTTATGGTTAATTCTGGTAAGGATACTTTGTTTTCTTATTTCTTCTTATTCTTTGTTATTACTATTATTGAAATGTTTAAAGATAAAGAAAAGTTTTTTAAATCAAAAGGTAAAGTTATTAGGTTAGTTATTTTGATTTTATTAACTTTATTTTGGCGTAATAATATGATATACGTTTTTATAATAACTGCTTTGATATATTTAATTGTATTAAAAAAAAATTGTTTAAAATGGCTTATTATAATGATAGTTACAATTGTTCCTTACTTTGTTGTAACTGGACCTGTTTATGATAGTTTAGGTATAAGAAATTCTAATACTAGAGAGATGATGAGTATTCCTGCTCAAAGTATTGTTAATATTTATACTAAGAATTCTGATAGTATAAGTAATAAGGATAAAAAGATGATTAAATATTATTTTGGTACTAATAATGTAGAGGAGTTAAAGGGAATTTATAGGCCATTTAATGGTGATAATACTAAAGTATCAATTAACAATGAAAAATTATTGGAAAATACTGGTGATTTTGTAAAGTTATTTTTATCTTTATCATTTAGATATCCAGTTGACTTTTTAGAAGCTTTTCTTTCAAATACTCTTGGTTATTGGTATCCTAATATTAATTTTCCTAATGATGGAGTTTATCCTCAAAAATATATAGAATATACTAATTCTACTTATGAAGTTGAAATGATGACTGATAGATATGACTATTTACCATCTTTGTCTAATTACTATTTAGATTTAGGTGAAGGAAGAGGTCTTTCTATGCTTGGACCTTTAGCATTTCTTGGTAATATGGGCTTAATATTATGGATATATCTTTTCTTTATAGCTTATTCTATCTATAAGAGGAGATATAATATCTTATTATATTTGATTCCATTAGCATTGTTATTTGCAACTAATTTATTAGGACCAGTTGTAATTTTTAGATATGTATATTATCTATTAATTTCAATGATTCTATTTGTTGTTTTATCTTTTAGAAAAGAGTAATATTTAGTAATTGAAAGAGCTAGGGTATTGTGTTACAATTTAAGTGAAATGAGGAGAGAAGTATAATGAAAAAAAATGTAGAAAACAAATATAATGATAAAAAAATAGCAGTGTTAATTCCTTGTTATAATGAGGCTTTAACAGTAGAAAAAGTAGTTAAAGATTATAAAAAGGCTTTACCTAATGCTGATATTTATGTTTATGATAATAATTCTACTGATGGGACTGATGAAATTGCAAGAAAAGCAGGGGCAATAGTTCGTTATGAGTATCGTCAAGGTAAAGGTAATGTTATTAGAAGTATGTTTAAAGATATAGATGCGGATTGCTATCTAATGATAGATGGTGATGATACTTATCCTGCTAGTAATGCTAAAGAGATGTGTGAGTATGTTTTAGATGGTAAAGCTGATATGGTAATAGGTGATAGATTATCTAGTACATATTTTACAGAAAATAAAAGAGCATTTCATAACTTTGGTAATAAGTTAGTTAGAAGTTTAATTAATCATTTATTTAAGAGTAATATAAGAGATATAATGACAGGATATCGGGCTTTTAGTTATGAATTTGTTAAGACTTTTCCTGTTTTGTCAAAGGGATTTGAAATTGAAAATGAGATGACTATTCATGCTGTTTATAATAATTTTAAATTAGTAGAGATACCTGTTAATTATAAAGATCGTCCGGAAGGAAGTGTTTCTAAGCTTAATACGTATTCTGATGGTTTTAAGGTATTAATGACAATAACAAGGTTATTTAAAGAATATAAGCCAACTGTTTTCTTTAGTCTTATTGGAACTATTTTATTAATTCTTGCTTTAATATTTGGTATACCTGTTTTTAATGAATTCTTTAAAACTGGTATGGTTCCAAGATTTCCAACATTAATATTTTCATTAGTTTTATTGTTAATTTCTATTTTAATGTATATTACAGGGATTATTTTAGAAGTAGTTGCTAAGAAAAATAAGCAAATATTTGAATTGTTTTTAATTAGAACAAAGAGGGATAATAATGAATAGTGAAGATAAAACTGCTTTATTTGTAAAGAAAATGTTGAAGATGTTTCATATTAAATTAAAACCTAAGCATGAAAAATTATTTATTCAGATTTTTAAGTTTGGAATAGTTGGTGGCACGGCTTTTGTAATTGATTTTGTTTTTCTTTATGTTTTTAGAGAATTTTGTCATTTTCCAGTACTTGTTTCTAATACTTTAGCATTTTGTATTTCTGTTATTTACAACTATATTGCAAGTGTTAAATGGGTATTTGATGTTAATAAGGAAAAAGATGCTAGGAAGCAATTTGTTGTTTTTATAGTATTTAGTGTTATTGGATTGTTAATAAATGATTTAATTATGTGGGTAAGTGTAGATTTCTTAAATATTTATTACTTACTTGCAAAAATAATTGCAACAGCAGTTGTTATGGTATTTAATTTTGTAACTAGAAAGATTTTTTTAGAGTAGGTGGTGATTAATAATGAGAGTAGTAGTAGCAGGTACAGGTTATGTTGGATTAATTACAGGTGTTGTTTTAGCATATATAGGAAATAAAGTAACATGTATAGATGTTGATAGTAATAAAATTGATTTATTAAATAATGGGCAAAGCCCAATTTATGAAAAAGATTTAGATAAATATTTATCTTTAGCTAGAGATAATTTGAGTTTTACTACGGATAATAATTGTTATGCTAATAGCGATGTAATTATAATAGGTGTTGGAACTCCAGAAAGAAAAGATGGTAGTGCTAATTTAGACTATGTATATAATGTTTGTGATAATATTGTTAAATATGCAAATAAAGATGTAGTTGTTGTTATTAAGTCAACTGTTCCTATTGGAACCAATGATGATGTTTTAGAGTATTTATCTTCTAAGAGAAGTGATATCAATATAACAGTGGCTAGTAATCCTGAATTTCTAGCCCAAGGAACGGCAATACATGATACTTTATATGCTAGTAGAATTATAGTTGGTGCTGAGGATGATAAAACTTTTGATATTATGAGAAAACTTTATGAACCATTAACTAAAGATCCTTATAATGTTCCTTATCTTGAAATGGATAGAAGAAGTGCTGAAATGGTAAAATATGCTTCTAATGATTTTTTGGCTTTAAAAATATCATATATTAATGAAATAGCTAATCTATGTAGTAAAGTAGGTGCAAATATTGATGATGTTACTAAGGGTATGAGTTATGATAAGAGAATTGGATCTTTATTTTTAAAACCAGGAATAGGTTATGGTGGTAGTTGTTTTCCTAAAGATACAAAGGCTTTACACTGGCTTAGTAAAATAAATGATTGTGAGTTAAAACTAGTAAAAGATTGTATTGAAATTAATAAGAAACAAAAATTAGTATTACTTGATAAATTAAGAGAATATTTTAAGTCTTTAAAAGATTTAAAGGTTACTATATTAGGCTTAGCTTTTAAACCTATGACAGATGATTTAAGAGAAGCACCATCACTTGTTAACATAGATATGTTGTTAGATTATAATGCTAATGTTACAGTATATGATCCTATTGCAACTTCTAGAGTAGAGAAAATATATGGTGATAAAATAAAATATGCTAAAACTATTGATGATGCAATTATGAATAGTGATGCTGTTTTGATAATGACGGAATGGCAAGAAATAAAAGAGTATAATGTAGATAATTATGTAAAATATATGAATAATGGTAAAGCTAAGGTTTATGATGGTAGAAATTGCTATGATCCAAAGATTATGAAAGAAAAAGGAATTTATTATTATTCGATAGGAAGGTAAATTTAGGGAAGGTGTATTTATATGGATAAAATATCAATAATCATTCCTTGTTATAATGAAGAGGACTCTATCCCTCTTTTTTATAAAGAGATGACTAAGGTCATGAAAAAAATGTTTAATGTTAAGTTTGAAATATTGTTTATCAACGATGGTTCTTTTGATAATAGTTTAAAAGAAATAAAGAAACTTGCAAAAGAACATGATGAAGTTAAGTATATTTCTTTTTCTCGTAATTTTGGGAAAGAAGCGGCAATGATAGCAGGACTTGATTATGCAAGTGGTGATTATGTTGCGATAATGGATGTTGACTTACAAGATCCACCAGAGAAATTAGAAGAGATGTATAAAATAATAAAAAATAATAGTGATATAGATTGTGTAGGTTTAAAAACTAATAGTCATGATGATTATGGCTTTATTAGGAAGTTCTTTACCAATTGTTTTTATAAGATAATTGGTAAAATGTCTAAGACTGAAATGGTTCCTGGGGCAAGGGATTTTAGGTTAATGACAAGACAAATGGTAGATGCTATAATCTCTTTAAGAGAGTATAACCGTTATTCTAAGGGACTTTTTAGTTTTGTTGGCTTTAATACAGAATGGTTGACTTATAAGATTCCTGAACGTAAAGCTGGTAAAACTACTTGGAATTTCTTTAAGTTATGTGCTTATGCTTTTGATGGTATTTTGGCATTTACAACTACACCTTTAACTATTGCAGCTTTTATTGGAGTTATCTTTTGTTTAGTATCTTTAATTGCAATTATTGTAATTATTATTAAGACTTTGTTATTTGGTGATCCTGTAGATGGTTGGCCATCATTAGTATGTATTATGTTCTTTTTAAGCGGTATCCAATTGTTTTGTACAGGTATTATTGGAGCATACTTATCTAAAACATATACAGAGGTTAAGAAAAGACCTATTTATATTGTAAAAGAAAAAAATATTGAAAAAGTTTAAATGTTAATAATAAATCAATCTTATCGATTGATGTTTAAAAAAAAACTTTTCTGTGGTATTATTAAAGTATCTATAGAAAGGTTTTTATTATGAAGAAAAATATAATTAAATTAATAGAGCTGTTCTTAATATTAAGTCCTCTTTTTGATATGCTTACAGCTTTTATGCTTCAGATTTTAAATATCAATTTTACAATTGGAATGGTTGTTAGATTTATTATTATTTTAATATGTATCTTTTATCTTATCTTTATTTATAAACAAAAAGATAAAAAATATCTTCTTTTAATACTTGGTGGTATCTTTCTTTATTTATTAATATTTTTAATTACAATGGTTGTAAATAAAGATATCAGTGTTTTGTTATATGAAGGAAAAAATGCTATAAAAACCTTTTATTTTCCAATATTACTTATTACATTTTATGCTATTGTTAAAGAAAATAAAATTTTTATTACTAATAAGACCTTGATTATTGTCTATATAATATATTTGTTAGGGATCTTTATTCCTGATATCTTGGGTATTGGTTTTGACAGTTATGAAATAAGTAAAACAGGTAGTATTGGCTTTTTTAATACAGCTAATGAAATTAGTGCAATTATTTCGATCTTAATGCCTTTTTTTCTACTATATCTTTATGAGAAGAAGAACTTTGTTTTAACAGTATTATTAATAGGTGTTTTAGTATTTGACATTTTAAGTATTGGTACTAAGGGACCTTTACTTTCTTTTGTTATTATCATTGGTGTAATACTATTTATATATATAATTTACCTTGTCAAAGAAAAACTATATAAAATGCTTTCTTTTCTTCTTGTACTATTGTTCTTATTTATAGTATTTATCAATATATATCTACCTAGGACAGCTTTTTATGAAAATATTAAAATACATTTAGATTTCTTAGGTGTTGATAATGTTATGGATGTATTTACTGATTATGAGTTATTTGATCATTTTGTTTTTAGTTCAAGGTTGAAGTTTTTAGGTAATACCTTTGATAATTATAAATCTTCTTCAATTCTTGAAAAAATATTTGGTATCGGTTATATTGAAAATTATGGAGAAGAAAATAGTACTACTAAGATGATAGAAATGGATTATTTTGATATCTTATTTAGACATGGAATAGTTGGTTTTGCTGTTTATGTGGGGATATTTGGATATTTTATTTATCAAGCCTTTAAAAATATTTATTCTTTAAAAGATAATGCTTATAAAATATGTAGTTATTTATCATTATTTTTAATTATTTTATTATCTTTGATTACAGGTCATGTCCTTTTAGCTCCTTCTGTCAGCATTTTTGTAGCAATTATTTTGACTAAAAAAGAGGTGGTAAAATGAGAAAGTTAGTTTTTGTTATTATAAATTATAATGATTTTAATACTACTAAGAGATTACTTTATAATATAAAAGATTATAAAGTAATAGATAAGATCTATGTTGTTGATAATCATTCTACTGATGAATCTTATTCAAAGTTAAAAAAATTAAAAATTAATAGATATGAAGTAATAGAAACACCAGTTAATAAAGGCTTTGCTTATGCCTTAAATGTAGGTGCTAAAAAGGCTATAGAAGAGTTTAATGATGTTGATATTATCTTTTCTAATGCTGATATAATAATTCATAGTAATGAAGATTTAGAAGATTTAAAAAAGACTTTAGATAAACGTGATGTAGGACTTGTCGCCCCTGTTGTTTATGAAAATGGTGGTTTAAATAGAGGCTGGAAGTTACCTAGTCCAAAAGAAGAAGTACTTGGTAATTTACCAGTTATAGGTAAAAGATTTAGTAAAAAATTACATTATAAAGAATCTCATTATAAAAGTGACTATAGTCAAGTAGATGTTATTTCTTTTTGTTTTTTTCTTATAAAAAGTGAAATCTTAGAAAAGATAAATTATTTTGATGAAGAAACTTTTCTTTACTATGAAGAAAATATTACAGCATCAAAACTTAAGAGGACTAAATATAAATTATTAATTGATAATAATGTAACAATTATTCATGATCATTCAGTTAGTGTTGATAAAAGTATAAATTATATAAATAAATTTAAAATATTAAAGAATAGCCAGTTATATTTTGAGAGTAAATATAATAATGCTAGTAGTTTGGAAATACTTTTGTTAAAACTTACAATTAGATTAACACTGATGACTTTATATGTTAGAATATTTATTAGAGGAGGTTTGAAGAAATGAAAGGAATAATCTTAGCAGGAGGTAGTGGAACGAGGCTTTATCCCTTAACAGAAGTTACTAGTAAACAACTTATGCCTATTTATGATAAACCTATGATTTATTATCCTTTGTCAGTTTTAATGCAGGCAGAAATAAGAGATATACTAATAATTTCAACGCCTAAAGATTTACCTAGATTTAAGGAATTGTTAGGTGATGGATCTAAGTTTGGTATTAGACTTTCCTATAAAGAACAGCCTAGTCCTGATGGACTTGCTCAGGCCTTTATTTTAGGAGAAGAATTTATTGGTAATGATACTTGTTGTATGGTTTTAGGAGATAATATTTTCTATGGACCAAATTTAAAAATAGAGTTAATGAAAGCGAAAGAATATGCTAATAAAGGAATTTCTACTGTTTTTGGATATCATGTTTATGATCCTGAGAGATTTGGAGTTGTTGAATTTGATAAAGATGGTAAGGTTTTAAGTGTAGAAGAAAAACCAATAAATCCTAAAAGTAATTATGCTGTGACAGGAATTTATTTTTATGATAATACTGTAATTGAGAAAGCGAAAAGATTGAAACCATCTTCAAGAGGAGAGTTAGAAATAACTGATTTGAATAGGTTATATTTAGATGAATCTAAATTAAACGTTATTACTTTGAATGAAGGTTATGGGTGGTTTGATACAGGAACATTTAAAAGCTTATTTGATGCAACTAATTTTGTAGCGACAATACAAGAACATCAAAATATTACTATTTGTTGTCCAGAAGAGATTGCCTATAAAAATGGTTGGCTAAAAAGAGAAGATGTTCTAAAACAAGCAGAGTTAATGAAAAAGAATACTTATGGAAAACATTTAATGGAAATTATAGAGGAGAAATGATATGAAAAGAATTGCAACTAATTTATTAGATTGTTATATATTAGAGCCCGATAAATTTGGGGATGAAAGGGGATACTTTTCACCATATTATATAGAAGCTGATTTAAAAGAATTAGGTTTTCTTGGTGTAAAACAGGCCAATAGAAGTAAAAGTAGTAAAGGAGTAGTAAGAGGACTTCATTTTCAAGAAGATCCTATGTGTCAAGCGAAAATCGTTGAGGTAATTAAAGGTTCTGCAATTGATGTAGTAGTTGATATTAGAAAAGATTCAGAAACTTATGGAAAGTTTACAACAGTTAAATTGACTGAAGATAATAATAGACAATTATTTGTACCCCGTGGTTTTGCACATGGTTTTATATCATTAGAGGATGACACTATTTTTCAGTATTTAGTTGATAATGCTTATGCTCCTGATAAAGAAGGTGGTATTCTTTGGAATGATCCTGATCTTAAGATAAACTGGGAAGAAATGTTTAAAGAAAATGGTATAACTAATCCTATTTTATCTGAAAAAGATGGAAAATATCCAAGATTTAAAGATTCTAAAGTATTATTTTTAAGGAGGAAATAATGAAATATTTAATTACAGGTTATAAAGGACAATTAGGCTATGATGTAAAAAGAGAATTATTAAAAAGAGGTGTAAGTGAAGAAGATATTCTTGCTATAGATAAAGATGAGATGGATATTACTAATAAAGAAGAAGTAGAGATGGTTGTTAAAGGTTTTAATCCAAACGTTATCTTTCATTGTGCAGCTTTTACGGCAGTAGATAAAGCTGAAGATATGAGTGATGCTTGTTATGCTGTTAATGTTACTGGTACTAAAAATATAGTTGATGTATCAATTGAAACAAACTCTACTGTTATATATATGTCAACTGATTATGTTTTTGATGGTACTAAAGATGGCCTATATACAGAAGAAGATAATGTAAATCCTAAAAGTGTTTATGGTGAGACTAAGTTTTTAGGTGAAGAAGAAGTAAGACGTAATCCTAAACATTTTATTACAAGAATATCTTGGGTATTTGGAATTAATGGACATAACTTTATTAGAACAATGTTAAAATTATCAGAAAATCATAATGAATTAAATGTGGTTAATGATCAAGTTGGTAGTCCTACTTATACTGTTGATCTTGCTAAAACATTAGTAGATATGGCAGGTAGTGATAAGTATGGTACCTATAATGTTACTAATAGTGATTATTGTAGTTGGGCAGAGTTTGCTGATTTTATCTTTAAATCTAATGGAAAAGATGTTAATGTAAATAAAGTTACAACAGAAGAATATTTAGAAATTACTGGTACAAAGCAAGCATATCGTCCTAGAAATTCTAAACTAGATAAAACAAAATTAGAAGAGAACTTTGGGTTGTTACCAACATGGAAAGATGCAGTTCGTCGTTATAATATAGAACTTGAAGAAGAAAAGAAATTAGTAAAGAAAATATAATACTTAAGGAGAATACTATGCTTGAAGTTAAACATATTACAAAATATTATGGAAATAATAGGGCAGTTAATGATCTGTCCTTTACTGTTAAAGATGGAGAGATATTTGGTTTACTTGGAGAAAATGGAGCGGGTAAGACTACTACATTTAGAATCATTATGGGACTTATTGATGCGAATAGTGGAGAAGTTTTACTTGATGGAGAAAAGATAGACTATAATCTAACTGATAAAATTGGGTTTGTTACAGAAGAGAGAAGTCTTCTTACTAAACTTACTGTTTTAGAACAACTTAAATTTTATGGTGTTTTGAAAGGAATGGATGAGAGCTTAATTGAAAATGATATAGATAAATGGTTAGAAAAGTTTTCCATTTCTAGTTATAAAAATAGAAAGATTAAAGAACTATCTAAAGGTAATCAACAAAAAATTCAATTTATTTCTGCAATCATTAATCATCCTAAATTATTAATACTTGACGAGCCTTTTACTGGACTTGATCCTATTAATGTTAAAATGATGAAAGATGCTATTTATGATTTACAAAAAGAAGGTTGTTCAATTATTTTTTCATCTCATCAAATGGAATATATTGAAGACTTTTGTGAGAAGTTAGTTATTTTAGTAAAAGGAGAAGCAGTTGTAAGTGGTAACTTGAAAGATATTAAAGAAGACTTTGGTATTAAAAATATTATGTTGAGGGGAGATGATTTACCTCTTGATAAAATAAAAAAAGTTAAAGGTGTTTTAAGCGTTTCCAAAGTAAGAGGAGAAATAGAAGTGAAAATAGAAGATAAAGTGATCGCACCTAAGATCTTTTCCTTAGTAAAAAACTCTAATATTACTAAATATGATGTAGAAGAGCCAACACTTAATGAAATATTTATTGCGAAAGTAGGGGGTATTCATGAATAGGAAATTTCTTTATTTAACTAAAGTTAGTTTAAGAAAAAAGTTTAAGACTAAATGGTTTGTTATTACTAATATAATCCTTGCTGTAGCAATAATTCTTCTTTTAAACATTAATTCTATAGTATCTTTTTTTGGAGGGGATTTTGATAGTAAGACTAATATAATTGTTGTAGATAATGGTACCGATAGTTATTCTTTATTTGAAAAGAATATAGAAAGTTACGCTAGTACAATAAATTCTGATGAAGATGGTGTAAAATTAGCAGTTAAAAAGAGTAATAAAACTGTTGATGAATTAAAAGATGATTTACAAGATGATGAGATACTAGTAGAGTTAAATAGTGATAGTACAGAATACTTGAAAGCAAAGGTTACTTCTAATGAGAAAATAGATACTTTAACTTATCAAGTATTATCTCAGAGTTTAAACTCTACTAAGACTACGATTGGTATGGCTATTAATAATATAGATGCTACTACGTTAAATAATATCTCTAGTCCTGTAACAATAGATAGAGTAGTCTTGAATGAAGATAATAATGTCGATGAGAATGTGGGACTTATTATGAGCAGTGTCTTTCCAACAGTAATCTTACCATTTTTTATGTTAACTATGATCTTAATTCAAATGGTAGGAGGAGAAATATGCGAAGAGAAGACTACTCGTAGTATGGAAATAATTATTTCTAATGTTTCTCCTAAACAACATTTAATGTCTAAGATACTTGCTAGTAATATTTTTGTTATAGTTCAAGGAATGCTTTTAGTAGTTTATGCTGTTATTGGTCTTTTAATAAGTACTAATATGTTAAGCAGTGGTATGTCACTACCTAGTGAAGTTACATCTATCTTTGATAGTCTAGTAGCATCTGGTTTTATAGAGAAGTTAATCTATGTAATACCTTTAACCTTAATCTTAATAGTTTTATCATTCCTTGCTTATTCCATTGTAGCAGGTATTCTTGCTTCTATGACTGTTAATATGGAAGACTTTAGTCAATTACAAACACCATTAGTATTTCTTTCTTTAGGAGGTTATTACTTAGCGATGATGGCGGGTATGTTTAATGGTTCAGTTCTTATTAGAATACTTTCATATGTACCATTCTTATCATCATTTGTTAGTCCTAGTTTATATATGATGGGAGAAATAGGTTTAGTTGATATAGTTATTTCTATTATTATATTAATTCTATTTATTTATTTGATACTTCATTTTGGAATAAAAGTATATAAAGTAGGAATACTTAATTATTCTAATGAAAAAGTTTGGAGTAAATTCTTTAAGGCTTTTAAAAATAAAGATGTATAATGCTAAAAAGTTATTTCGTTAAAACGAAATAACTTGACAAAAATGTTATATAAATATAAAATAAAAAAAGGTGATAAAAATGTTAAAAAGAGAAACTTACTTGTCAAGAATTAGGGGATTTTACGATTCTAATTTAGTAAAAATTTTAGTAGGAATAAGAAGATGTGGTAAGTCTGTAATTCTTAATCAGATAGTAGAAGAAATAAAAGATAAAGGCGTTAATGAAGATCATATTATATATGTTAATTTTGAACTTGTAGAATTTGAAGAATTACAAGACTATAAAAAGCTAAATAAATATATTAAAGATAATATTAAAGATGATAAAATTTATTATGTATTTTTAGATGAGATACAAAGAGTTGAAAAATTTGAAACAGTTGTAAATTCATTACGAGCATCTCTTTCTAATATAAGTATATTTATAACTGGTTCTAATAGTAAACTTCTTTCTAATGAACTTTCTACAGTTTTGTCAGGTAGGTATGTTCTATTTAATATCTATCCTTTAAGTTATAAAGAATTCACGGAACTATCTTTAAAAGATCCTAAGAGTGAAGAAACATTTTGGAATTTTGTAAAGTGGGGAGGACTTCCAAATAGAGTAGAGTTTATTGATGAAGTTAATATAAAAGATTATCTTCATAGTGTGTTTGATTCTATTATTCTAAGGGATGTAGTAGAACGACTAGGACTTAAAGATATTGTTTTATTTAATTTGTTATTACAATATGTTGTTGATACAACAGGAAGAGAATTTTCTGCTGATAATGTTATAAAGTTTTTAAAAGCTGAAGGAAGAAGTGTTTCTACTGAAACTTTATATATTTATTTAGATGCTTTATGTAAAGCTTTAATAATTAATAAGATTTATAGATATGATATACATGGTAAGACAATATTAAAAACATTAAATAAATATTATATGACTGACTTGGGAATAGCACAAATAAAGAATAATAATTTTGAGATTAATAAAAGTTTTGCAATAGAAAATGTTGTTTATAATGAATTATTAGAAAGAGGATATGATGTTTATATAGGAAAAACGAAAAAAGGTGAAATAGATTTTATTGCCACAAAAACTGATGAAAAAATATATATTCAAGTTGCATATTTTTTAAATAGTGAAAAGGTAATATCTAGAGAGTTTGGGGCATTTAAAGAAATAAATGATGATGTTCCTAAATATGTTCTTTCATTAGACAAAGATGATTTATCAAGAGATGGTATTATACATAGAAATATTATAGAATGGTTATTAGAAAAATAAGAGACAGTCATCGATTGTCTTTTTCTTTATAATTATCTAATTTTGTGTTAGACTAATATTAGAAAGGTAGTTGACTTATGAAGAGAATTGTAATTATAGGTTGTGGTAATGTTGGTATCAGTTATTTGAGGAAGCTGTGTTTGACTAATGTTTCTCTAGATATAAGTTTGATTGATATAGATGAAGAAAAGTTAGAAGGAGAAATACTTGATTTAGAGCAATCTTTAGTTTATCAGAATAGTAATATTAATTTAAAAATTGGTAGTTATAATGATTGTGATAATGCGGATATTATTGTAATTACAGCAGGGCCTTCTCAGTCTCTTAATGATAGATTAAGTGACTTAAATAGTGCTAATGAAATAATAGTAGATATTACTAATAAATTAAGAAATACTAATTTTAAAGGAATATACCTAGTTGCATGTAATCCTTTAGATGTAATGACAGAGTTAATTGCTCATTATACAGATCATCCTTATAATAAAGTAATAGGTACAGGGTGTATGCTTGATACAGCAAGATTGAAATCATTAATTAGTAAAAAGATTAAAGTTAAGCCTAACGATATAAATGTCTATGTTTTAGGAGAACATGGTAATAGTCAGTTTGTGGCTTGGAGTAATGCTAATATTGGTTTAGAAAACTTAAGTCAATTTTTATCTATCTCGGAAAAAGATGAGTTAGAAAATGAAACTAAAGAGATGGGAAGTACTATTGTTAAACATAAAGGATATACAAGTGAGGGTGTTGCTGCTTGTCTTTTAGAACTAACTTTAGTAATATTAAATGATTTAAAGAAAGTATATTCAGTATCAAACTATAATACAACGTATGATGTTTATCTATCTACACCATGTATTATTGGTAAAAATGGAATAGAAAAGGTAATTAATATAAAACTAACAGATGAAGAAGAGGAAAAGTTAGAGGAATCTAGTGAAGTAATTAGTACAGCACTTGATAAAATATTACCAAGAGAATTATATTAGAGAGGTAGTGAGTTGTTATGATTAATTATTTGTTTTTAGTAGTTATTTTCTTATTTATGGCTATTGAAGTAGTATCTTCATATAAGTTTTTTAGATTAAAAAAGATAAAACAAGGTATTTTTTCGTTATTATATTTTCTTATTACTTTAATTTTAACATTAAGTTATTTTTCTACTCGTGATGTTTTAGTAGAAGATGAACTTACAAGTCTTATTAATGGTGTTAGTAATTTTAATTTATTTGCAATTTTAGTCCTTATTCTTAATATATCTATGATTATAGTTAGTACTTATAGTTATGTTAAAGTAATTGAATGGGGTAGAGCGAAAAGAGATGCTAAATAAATATAAAAAGAAGAAACTAGTTATAAAATTTCTTCTTTTTCATTTTCATTATAAGTTATACCTCTTATTTTACAATATATGTCTAAGTCATCATCAACATCAATAATTTTGTATATTTCATCAAAAGAGGTTGAGCCATTTAATACTTTTTGCAAACCATCTTGTAACATTGTAATAACATCTGATTTATATACTAATTTATTTAGATCATCCTTTTCTAGACCTTCTTCATTTAAAGCATTTCTAATTTCATCATTTATCATTAATACTTCTTGAATAGCGATACGTCCATGATAACCATTATTACATTTATCACATCCATTAGGATTAGCATTGTATATTTCTTCTACATCTTTTCCTAGAGCCATTTTAAAGACTTTCTTTTGATAAGGGGTAGTTTTTTCTTTAATATGACAGTGGGGACAAACCATTTTAGCAAGTTTTTGAGAAATGATTCCAGATAGAGCGCTTGATAATAGATATCTTTCAACATTCATATCAAGTAATCTTTCAATAGTACTTAAAGAGTTATTAGTATGGATTGTAGATAATACTAAGTGTCCTGTAATAGAAGCACGAACAGCGATTTTAGCAGTTTCACTATCACGAATTTCACCAATTAAAATAACGTTAGGGTCTTGTCTTAAGATAGATCTTAGGACAGTAGCAAAGTCAAGGCCTATTTCACTATTTACTTGGACTTGGTTTAAGCCTTCAAGATTCATTTCTATTGGATCTTCTACAGTGATTATATTTGTTTCTTTTTTATTTAAGACTTGTAGAATAGAGTAAACTGTTGTACTTTTACCAGAACCAGTGGCACCAGTTATTAAAATAATACCATTAGGTTCAGCGATCATCTTTTTTAACTTTTTAAAGTTATCTTCATTAAAGCCAAGGGATTCTATTCCTTCTAGACTTCTAGAATAATCAAGGATACGAATAACACATTTTTCTCCTTCATTAGTAGGAAGAGTAGAGACACGTGTTTCTAGGTTGATTCCTTTGATATTTCCTTTAATAGAACCATCTTGAGGAAGTCTACTTTCTGTGATATTCATATTGGCGATAAGTTTAATTCTTGTAATTAAATTTCTCTCATATATTTTAGGAATTTCTGTATAATCTCTTAAATCTCCATCTATTCTAATTCTTACCATTAGACTATTTTCTCTTGGATCAAAATGAATATCACTAGCACCTGCTTTAGCAGCATTGGCGATTATATCATCAACAACATTGACAATTGGTGTTTTTGTCATATCATATGTAACCAAAGTATCAACCCCTTTACTTTATTCTTTTAATTTACTATAATATATTATATAGTAAGAATGTCTTAATTACAAGAGGGAGCTTAGAATGAAAAGGAAAAAAGTGTTAAATAATAGCGGATTTATGTTGGTAGAAACTTTAATAGTTGGTGTTTTTATTATGGGTATTTTTTCACTTCTTTATACGAATTTTTTTCCTCTTATTGGAGAGTATGAACGTTATAGAGATTATGATACAGTAGAATCTACTTATGTTGCTCATTGGGCAAGGATGATAGCTTTAAAAGGTTTACCTGATAATATTTATAATACTGCTGCTACTAAGGGTTATGTTGATATTAGTGATTGTAATTTATATACAAACTCTGATGGTGTTAGTTCTTGTTCTTCTTTTAAGGCGATGAATAATGTATCAAAAATATATTTAACTACATATTCTACAACTAATTTTAAGAACTTTGTAAAAGATAATAATAGTTATGATAGAAGGTTTAGAGAGTATATAGCATATTTACCATCTTATAGTAAAAATACAAATAAGACTTCAGCGACAGGTTATTATAGAGTAATAGTTGAATATGTTTCTAATGATACTTATGAATATGGAAATATTGAAGTTTATAATGATTTTTCTGCTGATGAATGTAAGGATGGGCTAGCGAATTATTTATTAGCAAACATAGGAAGTAATGGTAGTACTTATGATGATGGAGAAGATACTTTTATAACAGGAACTGAGCCAAATAACTATATATGGTATAGTGGTAAATTATGGAGAGCAGTCTCTGTTAATAATGAAGATAAGACAGTAAAATTAGTAACACAACAGAATATAAGTACATTAGCATATAATGAAAATAATAAAGATACCGCTTTTGATGCTTCTTATATAGAAAAATGGTTAAATGATACAAGTGTAGATGGCTTTTTAGGTAATTTAAGAGAACCAGAGAAATTTATTGTTATGGATAGTGAATGGAATGCCACATCTACAACTGATGAGGAAATTAAACCAACTAAAACTAATATGGTAACTGATGCTGTGGGTTTAATTAGTGTTTATGAATATTTAATGACTTACTATAATAGTGGCATAGATAGTAGTGATAGTTATTTGCATAATGGACTTACATGGTGGACTTTATCTCCATATAATAATAATCGTAGTTGGTCTATTAGTACTTATGATGGTGATGTTGAAGAAGAGGACAGTGCTTATGAATATGGTGTGCGTCCTGCTATAAATTTGAAATGCAGTGTAAAAATTGCTGGTGGTAATGGTACGGCCTCAAACCCATATCGTTTAGATGGTGATAATGATACTAGCTTAAATGGTGTTAGATTAAATACAAGATATAGTGGAGAATATATAAGGTTTGGAACTGGTGCTAATAACTTGTATCGTATTGTTAGCCATGAAACTTCTGGATTAACAAAAATAGTTAGTTCTGAACCATTAAGTAATGGTGGAAGCTTTCTTGAGTTAGCTTTTGGTAATAATACATTTTATGCTTCTAATAACACTATAGGTTCATTTTTAAATGGCAGTTATTTGACTGGTGGCAGTTATTTAACAAGTAGTCAAGTAAATATGATACAAACAAATAATGTTTGGTACTTAGGAATTGTAGAAGATACAATAGCAGGTAATGGAAATTATAAGTTAGCAAAATATAGTGATGAGAGTATGACAAGTACTATTTCTAGGACGACAACAGCAACAGTTGGACTGTTAAGATTTGGAGAATTAATGTCAGGTGCTTATGAGTTAAGAGATTCAGATCCAGATGAGAGAATTTGGTTATTAACACCACAAAATTCATCATATGTTTGGTATGTTGATGGAATGGGTCAATTGGGTGCTATTGGTCCTGCTGCGTTTTCTTATTTGGTTCGTCCAGCCATGAATTTAAAATCTAATGTTATAATAACTGGGGGAGATGGAACACAAAATAATCCATTTACAATAAGTTTAGGTTAGAAGAAGGTGAAGATATGTTAAATAAAAAGGGAGTAACTTCTGTTGAGTTATTAGTATGTTTTATTATTGTGGCAACTATAGTTGTTAGTATGTATAACTTAATATTAAATTATCGTAATAGAGAACAAATAGAAGAAATTAATAATGAGGTTATATCTTTTAGTAATAACTTACAAGAGGTAATTCAGTCCGATTTAATTATGGGGCATTTAGTTAATGTTACTAATGTTAGCTCTGATGGACATAAGGCAACTTTTACTTTTGACACTCCTAGTAGTTATACAACTACGCTTACAATTAATCCTGATACAGGGGTTATTAGTTATGGTAGAAGTGGTAATGTTATTAATTATGAAATACCAGGTATCGCTGATTTGATGCTTTCACCTGATTCTAAAATAGAATATATTGCGGCAGCGAATGGATATTTAAAGATAACTATTATTTTAACGCATCCTAATTTTACTGATGAGACCTATTCTTTTATGATTAATTGCCTAGTTAATTATGCTTTTTAAAAACTAATATATAAAAGAGTGGCAATAGCAGTTCCTATGATTCTACCTATGAAGAAGTATTTATAATCTAAATCTTCTTCTTTTATATTATTTAAAACTTGTAAGTGTACTGAAAAACTTCCAAATGTAATAAAACTTAGGACAAGAAGACCTTTAAAAAACTGGCTAGTATTTAGATTTCCTACAAGACTAATACCACTTGTCATGTCTAATATTCCTGTTAATATTACTTCTGTAAAGGGATTTAATGATAAGAAAGAAGAGATTAATTTACTTAAAAACATAAAGAAAGTAATACTGCCTAACATAAATAATAATAGCTTAATCGCTTCATTTATGGCATTAGGTAAAGCTTCTAAAAAAGAAGTAGTGTACTTTTTACTTATATTTTTCTTAGTAGATATTTCTTTAGGCCTTAAAATAAAACCTAAAATTAGGTTAGATATTATTCCTATAATAAGGATTTTATAAGCGAGGGAAATACTGTTTAAGACTATACCACATGTTCCTAAAATAAATAGAGGATTAGCAAAATGGGTAAACGTTAAAAGATAATTGGCAGTACTTTTATCTATAGATTTCTCTTTGTAACTTAAAGATATGTATTTAGAACCACTTGGGAAACCTGATATCATGCTAACTAAAATAATAAAGGCACTATTTCCTTCGACATGAAATATCTTTTTTAATATTGGATTTAGTTTATTACTTATTTTTGTGGCAATGCCAAGTTCTAAAAGAAGAGATGCTAGAACAAAAAAAGGAAATATTGAAGGGAAAAGTTTAGTTTTGAAGATATTAATACTAGTAATTCCACTTTCTATAATTAGAGAGGGTTTTATAAAAATTCCTAAGTATATAAATAAAATAATAAGTACTGCTAATAATTCTTGATATTTTCTTTTCATAAAATTACCTTCTTTTGGTATAATGGTATAGTAAGGACTGATGTTATGTTTAATAAATTTTATTTAAAGTTTAAAAAGTTTATGAAAGAAAATTATAAGAGTATTATATTTTTGATAGTATGTTACTTTGTTTTTACTTTTCCACTACCTTATTATATTTATGCTGGTGGAGGGACTATTAATATTAATGATAGAGTAGAAATAGATGGTGAAAATTCTTCTAGTAAAGGTAGTCTTAACTTTGCTTATGTTAGAGAACTTGAAGGTAATGTGGCATCATTTATACTTGGCAATATTATTCCATCTTATGAGGTAGAAAAGCAAGAAGATGTAGAGTTAAATGAAGATGAGTCTAGTGAAGATATTATGTTTAGAAATAGAATTTATTTGGAAAATGCGAATCAAACTGCTATTATGTTAGCATATACTGCATCAGGTAAGGACATTGAAGTTAGTGATAGTCATTTCTATGTTATTTATGTTGATGAAAAAGAAGATGGTGGCTTAAGAGTAGGGGATGAGTTAGTGAAGGTAAATGGTAAAGACATTGAAAAGGTAGAAGATTATACTAAGGAAATACAAGAATTTAATGTTGGTGATAAAGTTAATGTAACAGTTATTAGAGATGATAAGGAGAAAGATGTAACTGCTACAGTAAAAGAAGAAGATGGTACTAAGTTAACTGGTATTTCAGTAAGTACGATTTATGAGTATGAAACTGATCCAAAGATAGAGCTTAAGTTTAGAGATAGTGAGGGTGGTCCAAGTGGTGGACTTATGTTGACGCTTGCTATTTATGATAAATTAACTGATGGAGATTTAACTCATGGTTTAACTATTGTTGGAACTGGTACTATAAGTAGTGATGGTAGTGTTGGGGAAATTGGTGGTGTTAAACATAAGTTAAATGGTGCAGTAAAAGCCAATGCTGATGTATTTTTAGTTCCTAAAGGAGATAATTATAAAGAGGCTTTAAAAGAAAAAGAAAAGCATAATTATGATATTGAAATTAAAGCGATAGGGACATTTGATGAAGCGGTAGAGTATTTGGAGAATTTAGATTCTTAAAAAGTGTTCACCAAAGCTCTTAAAAAGTGTCCACTGAAACTCTTAATAATTGTTCATTTGATATTGCTAAAAATGTAATTATATGTTAAAGTAATGGTAATAGAAGGAGGATTCATTATGGGCTTAACAGAAAAAGGTTATAGAAGAAGATTAATAGATAGTAAGATAGATCGTTATTTAGATACTTTTGGAGCGATTTTAATTGAAGGACCTAAATGGTGTGGAAAAACATGGACAGCTTTAAATCATGCAGAAAGTGTATCTTTTGTTACAGAAAATTCTACTAAAAGACTAGCTTTAATAAATCCTAAAAATATTTTTTCTGATAAAAGACCTCAGCTTATAGATGAATGGCAAATTGTTCCCTCAATATGGGATTCGGTAAGACATGAATGTGATAGGGGTAGAGGTCCTGGCAATTTTATTTTAACTGGTTCTACAACACTTAGAAAAGAAATAGCTGACAGGCAAATTTATCATTCTGGGGCTGGAAGGATTGCTAGACTTAAAATGGAAACTATGAGTTTATATGAATCAGGTGATTCTACTGGTGATGTATCTATAACTGATATGTTGGAGAATAAAGATATAAGCAAAAACATAGGAGAAGTAGAATTAAAATATCTTGCTAATTTAATTATAAGAGGTGGATGGCCAGCGAGTCTAAAAGCTAAGGAGGAAAATTATCCTTTAATACCAAAAAGTTATATTGACTCAATTTTAAATGTAGAGTTAGATGATGATGAAAAAGCAAGAGATAAAAATAAAATGAATATGTTATTAAAATCTTTAGCAAGAAATGAATCAACTACCTGTAGTAATAAGACCCTTATAAAAGATATCGAAGAATATGAAACTGGTAATGATATATTAACAAGTAGAACTACACTTCTTGATTATTTGGATTTCTTAGAAAGACTTCATTTAATAGATAATCAAGAGTCATATAGTTCAAATTATCGTTCTCCTGAAAGAGTAGGTAAGTCAGTGAAAAGACATTTAGTTGATCCATCATTAGCTTGTTCCTTATTAAATCTTAATATAGATAAGTTAATGAAAGATTTAAACACTTTCGGGTTTCTTTTTGAAGCACTTGTAGAAAGAGACTTAAGAATATATATGGATTACTTAGATGGAAAACTATATCATTTTAGAGATAATGTCAGTGGCTTAGAAGTGGATTCAATATTAGAATTTGAAGATGGAGAATATGCTGCAGTTGAAATAAAATTAGGTTACAATGAAGTAGATGATGCAATTAAGAATTTAAAAGACTTTTATAATAATATGATTAAAAAGCCTAAATTTATGTGCGTTATTGTTGGCGTTTTAGAATCAGCTTATAAAGATCCGGATACATCTATTTATGTAGTACCAATAACTGCTTTAAAACCATAGGAAAAGAGATAAGTTCAATTGCTTATCTCTTTTAATATGTAGTACTTGGGGTACCAGGAACAACTTCAGTTATATCCGGGTCTTTTTTAGGAGGATCAACTTCAGGTAAATTTTCTTCTTCTTTTTCTTTATCTTGATCTGTTTTTATTTCCTCTGTATCATCTTCTTCATTAGTAGGAGGTGTTACAGAATTGTTATTACCTTGACTTGGTGTTGTATTATCTTCAGGTTCATCGTATCCACTACCTGATAATGTTAACACAACACTGCCACTTATTAAATCTATTCTTTTATTAGCAGGGTAACTTTGGGCTACTACATAACCACCATTACCTTTGAAAGTAACATTAATTCCATGAGCATTAGCATAACTTTGGGCTGCTGCCTCACTATCACCAGTAAAGTCAGGTAATAAGTCATATGTAAAAGCAGTTTTGTAAGGACCAGTACCTGTTACTGTTTTTTCATAGTCTTCATCATTAATAGAGAATGAGAATTCTTTAATCATGTCAGGCTCTTCTTCTTCAAGATTTATTTTCATTGCCTTTATAATATCATCTCTACTTGCAGTATTAGGTACATAGTCCCATAAAACCATTCTACTTCGCTCATCATAAATCATTTGACCTGTACCATCTAAATATAATTGTTCAATATTAATAAGGTCAGCATCATCTTTTTGTAGAGCATTATTCATTATATCTTTAGCAATGTCATAGAATGATAATATTTGTTGTTCTGTAAAGTTAGTATCTAAATTATTAGTAACAGTATTTAAAACATCCATTACTTGATTAATACTTTTCATATCTTTAACTTTATTTAATATTCCTTGAATAACTAATTGTTGATTTAAACCTCTGTCTAAATCCCCAGCGGCTAGTTGTTTTCTGTTTCTAGCAAGTACTAAAGCCTGTTCACCATTTAAGGTTTGAAGTCCTGCACTAATACAAACTTCTCCTTCACGACTAGAGTTATCAGTACATAAATCTTGAGGAACTTCAACAGTAATACCACCTAAGGTATCAACTAAACTAACTAAACCTTTAAAATTAATCTTAGCATAATAATCAATCGTAACATCAAAATAATTTTCAATCGTATCCATCATGCAGTCAGTACCATAGGCTGCAGCATGGGTTATTTTATTTTCAGGAGTACCACTCCAACAAGCGATAGGTACATAACTATCTCTTGGAATACTTAACATTGTAGCATTTAAAGTGTTAGGGTTAAAAGTAATTAAAATTAAACTATCACCATTAGCAACTGTATTTTTAGATAATCCTTCTTCTGCTGAGTCAACTCCCATTAAAAGAATAGTAAATGGTTCTGTTACATCTTTACCAGCAGATGTTTTTTCTCTATCACTAGTATTAGATTTTTTCATTTCTTTTTCTTCAGTTAAAATGATTTTTGTATCACTATCAATATTTTCATAAGCTTCCATACTAGTGAACATTGAAGGGTAATCAGTTGGAACAAATAGGGCATCTACTTCACCATCATATAAATCAGCCATACCTGAAAAGTAATCATCATATTCTACTATTTCATTGTTTTTATCCAAATTATTTTTAGAAATTACTTCATTAGGTATTATATTTCCTTCTGGTGATGATTCATCAGAAAGAATACCAATTGAGTTATCCGATAGATCATCAATGCTCTCAATCTCGCTATCAGAACTTACAATTAAACTACTAGAGTAAGTAACATAGTCTCTATTAATACTTGAAAGAGTACCATAAGCATACATTATTAGACCACTGATTGCACAGTTTATAATCAAATATATAATTAATAATGTAGTTAGAAGTCTTACCTTTTTTTCTTTGTGAAGTCTTTTGCTTCTTACTTTAAAGATAATAATTAAGTCAAATACTACAAAAATACCAATTACTATATATCTTATTACTTCTTCTACAGGACCTAGTCGTAAGATGTTATAAATAGCAAAGATATTAGTTAATATAACAATAATACTTAATATTGCTAACCAAAGTCGGCCTTTTTTATTTTTCTTTTCTTTTGTCTCTTTATTCTCTTTATTCTTTCTCATTAAATTAACCTCCAACGTTTAAAACATAAAACTATACCTTATCATTATAGACTATTATCAGAATCATTTCAACTCTAGTCTTTTTGTTTGAACTGTCAAGTTGACGATATATCTATATTTTATAGAGACAGTTTGTCGAAGTTTCTGTTATAATGTAAATAGGAGAATAGGAGTTGATGGGGTATGAAAAAAATAATGTATGTAACACTTATCTTAATTATGTTATTTACCTTTATTCCTAATGTATCGGCATCAACTAGTAGTTATATCGTTTTAAATGAAAATAAATACTTTAGGGAAGAACCTGGTGGTGACTTAATTATGGGAGTTACTGATGGGGTGTTACTTGCAGGGGAAAAGGTAGATGTTATTTCTAAAGATGGTAAAAGTGGCTATGGCTGTAAAAATAATTGGTACAAAGTTAAATATAATGATTTAGAAGGATATATTTGTTCATCTAATCAGGCAATTATTGAAGTAGCTGATGTTGATATTAATGGCAGCTTTGAACAAGAAATGTTAAATAAGGGGTTTAAAGAAAGTTATTTACCTTATTTAAAGGCAATGCACGAGAAACATCCTAATTGGATCTTTACACCAGTATCTATTGGTATTTCTTTTAATGATGCAGTTACTAATGAAAGTTATGGAGAAATTAGTTTAGTTGATGGATCTGATGAGACCCTTAGAAGTAAGGAATGGCCTTATTATCAAAATGGTGTTTATCAACAAATAGAACCAGGATGGTATGTTGCTAGTAGGGATACTGTGTCTTATTACTTAGATCCTAGAAATTTCTTATCAGAAGAGTATATATTTATGTTTGAAAATTTAAAATATAATTCAAATATTCAAACAGAGGATGCAGTAAGAGGAGTTACTAGTGGTACTTTTCTAAATACTAATGAATACTTAAATATTTTAATGAAAACTGCCGAAACTTATAATGTCAGTCCAGTTTATATAGCTAGTAGGATTAGACAAGAGAAAGGTAGTAATGATAGTATTTCAACAACAGGTGGTAGTTTTACTTTTACAGTTGATAATAATTGTTTAAATAATTTAGGTTATGCAAGTAATCCATCTACTTGGAATGCTCTTAATTCTTGTGGTAATGGTAAAACTTATAGTGGCATTTATAACTATTTTAATATCGGGGCATATAGTTCTTATCAATCCCCACAAATTAGAGGATTAATTTGGGCTAATGGTGGTTATGATGCTTCTGTTACTACTTATAGAAGGCCATGGACATCAAAAGAAGAAGCTATTATGGGTGGTGTTGAATATATTGCTAGTAAATATATAGATGCTAATCAAAATACTTTGTATTATCAAAAATTTAATGTAGCACCTTCTGCAGTTTATCCTACATATACACATCAATATATGACTAATATTAGAGCTGTGTCTAATGAAGCATATAGTATTTATAAGAGTTATAGAGATAATAATCTTTTAGGTAATACTTATGAATTTCTAATTCCTGTCTATGAAAATATGCCTAATGATAATGAAGTGATATTACCTGATGATGAAGAAAAGGAAGAGACAATCGTTACTACTCCTGCTATTGATGTTAATACGGGAGTTGTAGGAGCAGGATTTAAGATTGATGGAGATGTTATTTCTAATATTTCATTTAATACTAATATTGATACAATTAATAGTATTTTAAGTAGTGTTAATGCAAATTTAAAAGTTATAGATTATAAAGATAGATATGGTGTTAAAGCTAGTGGTAATGTTGGTACAGGAGATACTTTGGTAATTAGTAATGGTAATACTAGTGTATCTTATAAAGTTGTTATTTATGGTGATAATAATGGAGATGGTAAGACTAGTATTGTAGATTTACTTAGAGTTCAAAAAGATATTTTAGGAAGTAGTAATTTATCTACTTATGATAGGGAAGCTAGTGATACTAATAAAGATGGTAAAGTTGATGTTATAGATTTACTTAGAGTTCAAAAACAAATACTTGGTAATAATGTAATAGAACAGGAGGGCTAGACAGTGATTAATTTTAAGAGAATATTATTTATATTAGGACTTAGCTTCCTTTTCTTTCTGCCTTTTAAGGTAGATGCTGCTTCTATAAGCATCGCAGGTACTACTTCTACAGGTACAGTTGGAGGAAATATTACAGTAAGAGTTACAATTAATGAGCCTACAGGTTTAGGAAGTTGGGAATATAGTTTGGATTATGACAGTAGTAAGTTACAACTTTTAAGTGGTTCTACTCATGTTGTTGGTTATGTTGATGGACAAGGAGAAACGAGTAGGAGTTATACTTATAGTTTTAGAGTTAAAGGAACAGGCAGTACCACTATTTCAGTTGTAAATACTGCTATTGCTAGTTGGGATGAAGTAGTTAGTAGTCCTACTGATAGTACAACTATTAATTTAGTAAGTAGAGAAGAAGTAGAGACTAGTTATAGTGATGATAATAATCTTTCTAGTTTAGAGGTAGAAGGCTATAGTCTAAGTCCTGAGTTTAATAGTGGTACTACTTCATATAGTGTAAATGTAGATAGTGATGTAACTAGTGTTAAAGTAAATGCAACTGCAAGTGATAGTAAAGCTAAAGTCAGTGGGGCAGGAGAAGTAGAAGTAAGTGAAGGTGCTAATACGATTAATGTGGTAGTAGAAGCAGAAAATGGTGCTACTAAAACTTATAAAATAGTTGTTAATGTTAAAGAGAAAGATCCTATTAATGTTAAAGTTAATAAAGAAAACTTAAGTGTAGTTAGAGATAAAGAAAGTCTAAATGATTTAATTAAAGATTATTTTGTAGAAACTACAGTTAATATTGATGAAGAAGAAGTTCCTGCTTATACTATAGAAGCATTAAATCTTACTTTATTAGCTTTAAGAGACGATGATGGTAAAATTAAGTTTTATATATATGATGATGGAAATTTTACTTTATATCAAGAATTAGGTAGTGATACTCTTACTGTTCATCTTTTAGATAATGGTAAATATCCTGATAATTATAAAAAATATACAGTTAAAATAGATGGAGAAGAGTATACTGTTTATAAGATAAATAAAGATAGTGATTACTATTTAGTTTATGGAGAAAATGTCGAAACTGGTAAAAAAGGACTATATTTGTATGATAGTGTTGATAATACTATTCAAAGATATTATAATGAAGAAGTTAATAGTTTAAATGATAGATTAAGGATAAATTCATTTATTATTATTGGACTTATTAGTTTAATTGTTATTATTTTGATAATTTTCTTAATTACATTACATACTAAGAATAATAGTAAAAGAAAAAAGAAAAAGGAAATTAAAAAAAGATTAAAACAAGAAAAAGAAGATTTTTTAAAGGATTAGGAGTGTAACTATGGAAGTAAAACATCATAATAAACATCTAGGAATAATGATATTTATTGGTTTTTTATTAATTATTATTGGTATTATTTCTTATATTATTATTAATTATAACAATGACCAAGCTGAAGTTAGAAAGAGAATGGACGTTGTTGTTGATACTTATAAAACATTTAGAAGTGATGTAGATGCCTTTAATACTATTAGAGATAATATATATACTGAGGTTATGCAAGATATGTATTATCAGACTTTAAAGGATAATGATACTAGATTTAAAGAACTTTATAATAGTTATAAAGATAGCTTAGAAAAAGTAGATGAAGATTATAAAAAAATCGAAGATAAATGTATAAATGTTTTACATCCTAAAGCTGATGTTAATAATAAGTGTGAAGCGATGGTTGTTGGTTATGAAGAAGTAGTTAATACTTATATTAGTGATGTAAATAGTTATAATAACCTTATTAAGTCTTATAATAAATGGTTAGAAACTAATAATAGTAGTGATCCCAAATTAGAAGAAATTGAGATAGATAGAGATTATTTAGATGTAAATGGAGATAGAGAATATGCAGGTAGGAAGGAAATAGAAACAGAGATAACTGATGAGACGATGAAATCTAATGAGAATGGGGAAGAGTCTAGTGAAGAAAGTTGATTTAGATAAGACAATTTTAATGCCTAGTATTGCTAGTGAAATAAAAAAAGAGAAAAGAAAAGAAAAGAAGATTATTTCCAAAGTTATAATAGCTTTGTTTATAATAGGAAGTTCGTTTTCTTTGTTTCTTTTTTATGGACCAATAGATGGGTTTAGGAACTTTTGGATTACTTCAGCGATGACTTCGATGTCACATCAATATCTTGCTACTTGGTTTTATAATGATGAAGTTATTAATGAAGTACTATCTAATAATAATATAATTGAAGTAGATGAAAATACTAATCCTGATTTAATTAATTTTAAAGACTATGATGCTGATACTAAGATATATAAGAATGAATATGAAAAAGAGATTTTAACAAAAGATCCTGGTAATGATTTATATAAAGTTATTGAAGTTAATGGTAGTGGTTATCAAGGTTATTTAGTAGCGATATATGACCCTTCAAGAGTTTCTATTGCGACAACGGCTTATCTTGGTAAAAGAGGAGAAGCGATTACTACAGTTGCTAAAAGAGAAAATGCTATAATTGCTATTAATGCTGGTGGTTTTTATGACCCTGATTGGAATAGTAATGGGGCTCTACCACATGGTACAGTTATTAAAGATGGAGAAATTGTAAGTGATTTTGATGATGCTAAGATGGGTGGAGGCTTTGTTGGATTTACTAAAGATAATAAACTAGTACTTGGTAAGATGACTAAGGAAGAGGCACTTGCTATGGGGATTAGAGATGCTATTGAGTTTGGACCTTTCTTAATCGTAAATGGTAAGAGTAGTTTTGTTAAAGGTAATGGTGGTTGGGGTATTGCTCCAAGAACTGCTATTGGTCAAAGAGAAGATGGTATAGTCTTATTCTTAGTTATTAATGGACGTCTTGCTACTTCAATCGGTGCTGATATGGGAGATTTAACAGAGATAATGGAAAACTATGGTGCTGTTAATGCTGCTAATATGGATGGAGGTAGCTCTAGTGCTTTAGTAATTAATAATGAGATTATTAATACACCAGTTGCCGGTGGAGAGAATGGCCTTAGAGATATACCAACATTTTGGATAGTTAAGTAAATTAACTATTCTTTATGCAGGAATGGCGGAATAGGTAGACGCACTACTTTGAGGGGGTAGTGATTAGTTAATCGTGCGAGTTCGAGTCTCGTTTCCTGCACCATTTTAGAAATTTACTGGGACTTTTAAGTTTTATTATATTTTGATATTAGTGGAGAGAGCAATAAGTTGCCGAAAAGTGTTCGAATGGATGAAAAATAAATTTGACAAAAAAGCTTTTTTTTGCTATGGTTTACTTGTGAGCACTGGAAAGGACTAAGGTCTTCCAGTCTTTTTTGTTAATTTTTTCCAATTGATTAAAACCACTTTTCACGAATAAATGTTCGTGATAAAATAATAATGGTGATTTAAATGGAACGAGCATATTGTTGTATTGATTTAAAGAGTTTTTATGCATCAGTAGAATGTGTTGAAAGAGGACTTAATCCCTTAAAAACTAATCTTGTTGTTGCTGATAAATCTAGGACAGAAAAGACGATATGTTTAGCGGTAAGCCCTTCATTAAAACAATATGGTATTCCTGGAAGAGCGAGGCTTTTTGAAGTGTTAAGTAAGGTTAAAGAAATTAATAAAATAAGAAGAAAAGCTAATGGCTATAAAAAGTTTAGTGGTAAAGCAGTTAATGATGATATCTTAAAGAAAGATAAGACTAAAGAATTAGATTTAATTATCGCTCCTCCTAGAATGGCTCATTATATTGATTATTCAGCTAAAATATATAATATCTATTTAAAGTACATTGCTAAAGAAGATATATTTGTTTATTCTATTGATGAAGTCTTTATGGATATAACTAATTACTTAAAGTACTATAAACTATCTCCTAAAGACTTAATCACAAAAATAATTAAAGATGTTTATGATACAACTGGTATTACAGCGACAGGGGGAATTGGTACTAATTTATTTCTTGCTAAAGTTGCTATGGATGTAGTAGCAAAACATACTGAAGCTAATAAGTTTGGAGTAAGAATTGCCGAACTTAATGAAATGTCTTATAGAAAAATGTTATGGAGTCATGTGCCTATTACTGATATTTGGCGAGTAGGTAAGGGTATTTCTAAAAGATTAGAGAAGTACGGTATGTATACAATGGGTGATGTTGCCAGATGTTCTATTAATAATGAAGACTTACTATATAAATTATTTGGAGTTAATGCTGAGCTTTTAATAGACCATGCTTGGGGTTATGAGCCTTGTACAATAGAGTCTATTAAAAACTATAAACCACTTGCTAAAAGCATTAGTAGTGGTCAAGTTTTACAAAGTCCATATTCATATGATAAAGCTAAGTTAATAGTAAGAGAAATGGCAGAGTTGCTAGCTTTAGACCTCGTCTCTAAAAAATTAGTAGCAGAACAGTTAGTATTAACTATTGGTTATGATATAGAAAATGTTACTGATGATTATAATGGGAGTGTTACAATAGATTATTATGGACGGGCTATACCAAAACACGCTCATGGAACTATTAACTTAGATTATAAAACATCTTCATCTAAAATAATTACTACAGCGATGATTAAGTTATATGATAGGATTATAAATCCTAAGTTGTCAGTTAGAAGAGTTACTATGGCTGCTACAAAACTAGCTAGTGAAGATGAAGAAATAGGTAAAGTTAGGTATAGACAGTTAGATTTATTTTCTAGTTTGGAAGGACAAGATAATAAGTTAGCTTATAATAGAGAAGTTTTAAAAGAAGAAAACAATCTTCAAAATGCCATGTTAAATATAAAAGAAAAATATGGTAAAAATGCTATTTTAAAAGGTATGGATTTAGAAGATGAGGCAACAACAATTGATAGGAATAGGCAAATAGGAGGACATCATGAATAATTATGACGATATTATAAATATGCCTCATCATGTATCTAAAATAAGAAAGCCTATGTCTTTACAAAATAGATCTGCACAGTTTGCTCCTTTTTCTGCTTTAACAGGGTATGATGAGAAGATAAGAGAAGTCGCAAGGGAAACATCTAAGAAAATAGAATTAGATGAAGGTATAAAATTAATGCTAAATGAGAAATTATGTCTTATAAAAAATGATGTTAGATTAAGACCTAAAGTAACAATTACTTATTTTGTTAGAGATACAAGGAAAGAAAACAGAGGTATATATAAAACTATAACTAGCAATGTTAAAGTAGTTGATGAAGTGTATAAAAGAATAATCTTAATAGATAATACTATAATATCTTTCGATAATATAATTGATATTAAGTTTTGATTATATTTCTTAAAAAATATGTATATACTATTATTGTATACTAGTTGACATTTTTAGAAAAAAATAGTATATTTATATCACAGATGAGATTACTCATCGTGGAAATGTTTTTCGCTTCTGGATGGTGCGATTAATAAATGATTCCAGTCGACAATGTTTTTCGCTTCCAGGTGGTGCGACTAATAAATGATCCTGGTTGAAAATGTTAAAAAACTTCATCATTTATGGTGAAGTTTTTGTTTTGCATGTAAAAAAACAATTTATATATTGACGAACATAAGTATAATTTAGTATATTTAAATTACATATCATATTTGTTGTTTGGGGGTGTTTGTAAAATGAAAGTTAAAACAGGATATTTATATCATATTAAAGATGAATACTTTGATGTTGTAAATGATGATAATTTGATGCAAAATCATGAAAGAGGAAAGAAACGACCAACATATTTTACAATTAAAGATAAAAATATACTATGGTTTATTCCTATAAGTTCTAAAGTGGAAAAGTATCAAAAAATAATTGATAAGAAAATAAAAAAATATGGGTTTTGTAATACAATAATAATTAGGAAAATTGCTGGTAGTAATGCTGCTATTTTATTGCAAAATGCTTTTCCTACTATAGAGAAATATATTGACCATGTACATACTGTTGATGGAGTGCCTTTAAAAGTTCCTACTGATTTACAAACAGAAATTAAAAGCATGTTTAAAAATATGTTAGGTTTGAAAAAGAGAGGGACTAATTTATTCTTCGCTGATATAGATAGTTTAGTGGAAAAAATGTTAAAAGAAAATAAATAGATATTATAGAGAGGAGATATTTTATGTTTGATTTTTAATATAAAGTTTATGATGAAGTACTGGAGACAATGAAAAATAAAACTAAAAATATAGAAGTGAGATTATACAACGAAAAATCTAGTAAAATTAGAATAGACGATATAATAAAACTTAAGTTAGCGAATGATGAGAACAAATATGTATTAGTAAAAGTTAAAAACTTAATAACGTATGAGAATGTTGATGATTTTTTAGAAAAGTTTGATTTAAAAATGGCGATAAAAGTACATAATAAAGAAAATGCTCTTGATACTTTATATAATATATTTGTAAAAGAAGAAGTGGATACCCAAGGTTTAAGAGCAAAATATTATGATGATGGTATAGAAGAATTATATGATAGTTTAAATAAATTAATTGAAAGTAGAGATTTAGTTAATAAATTATTATTAAGTATAGTTGCAACTAAAGAATCTTTTGAATATAATTATGAAAAGAATAATGAACATACGAAAAAACTTTTAAAAAATTATCAGCAAGTGAAAAGATATCAATAATTATAGATTAGGAAATTTAATAATTTTACATTTTGTAAATTGTTTAGAATCGATTGCATTATATTGTGAAAGTAATTTATTAGCATAAGTCTTTCTTACACTTTCATAAAGGAAATCACTTTTTCTTATAGCAACTGCAACATTTTCTATTGAAATACTGTCAGCCCCTTTTTGCATTGCTATTGAAAATGCTAATTCTAATATTGTTATAGAAGCATCGGGATTATATCTTTTATCGTTATATATATTATGCTTAGTATTAGACGTTTCTATAATATGATTAATAATTATCTCTTGTTCTGAAAAGTTAAAATTCCAACTAACATTAGTTATTTGTTCTAACTTTTTGATAGTCTCTTCAACAATTTGCACTAATAAATTTTTATTTGACCTCTATCTAAATATGGTTTTAATATATTTGCTAAGTCAAGAGTATTATGGTTTCCTTTTCCTGCACCTATTATAGTGTGGAATTCAGCTATAAACAAAATAGTATCAGGATTTTTAATTAAATACTGTACTAATTTTTCTACTTTTGCTTCTAATGCTCCAACAAAAGTACAACCTTGAATTATAGATGAAGTATTTACTTTTAATATTTTTTTGTTTTTTAATTTATTAGAAACTTGTCCATTCATTATTTTATAGGCAAGCCCTTCAACAATTGCAGTTTTTCCTACACCTGTTTCACCTACTAATATAGCAGATTTACTAGGCATTAAAAGAGCAATCTCTAAATTTTCTATTTCATTTTCACGACCAATTGCAGGATTTCTTATATAATCTTTATTTGTTAGAAATTCATAGTTTATACCTAGATTATTCAAAATAGGGGGTATTTGTTTATGATCTAACTCCTTTAAAAAACAGTCCCAATTGTGATAAGTAATATCATCCCTGGTATTATTTTGTATTTCTTTCCATAATGAAATAGCTTTGTATAATGTTTCCTCAAAATTTTTATATTTTTCTTCTAGTGATTTTATGATTTCATTAAAACTTAGAAAGTCAGTACTGTTTATATGTTTTGAACTATTTGCAAAACTACTAAATTTAATACTATCTTTAGCTAAAGTTTCAATATGTTTTTTGTAGTTGATAGCATAGGTACAAACTGATTATAAAGTTCATTTATTGCTTTAATGTTATTATTAGTATTATTATCTTCATTTGTGGTTGTAGTTAACTGCGCATCATCTGTAATTTGTCTATAGTTATTAATTGAATAATATGCTAAACAGGCAATATGTGCTAAGCCTTCCTCAAGAGATAGATAAAATTCATCAGATAAACCTTTTTCAAAACATCTTTCCATTTTTATGTTTAATTTATCATTTTCTACAAAGAAAGTTATGATAATGTTCTCACTATTTATAATTAAAGATGTATTTCCATATTTATAAATATTTTCTACAGCTTGTGTCATTAAATTCATATAAAAAAGCCTCCTTTTAAATTAGTATATATACTAACATAAAGAAGTTATTTCCACAAGATTTTATTAAAAATATAAGTACTTAAATCCTAAGTCTTTATATACTTCTGATGACTTAGGTAGATTTAAAATATTTGCAAATATTAGATTATATAATTCATCAAATAAGAAAATAGCACAGATTGTATAACTTAGTACTAAAAATGTTTTCTTAGGTAGTTTTCTTGCTAAATAAAAACAAAATGGTACTATTATATACATTAATAATAAAGCAGAAAGTCCAAAGATTAAAACACTTCTTAGACATACATAACCATTGATACTACCAAAGCTTAATATTTCGGAATTATAATCCCAACATTTTATATGCATGATATGTTCCATAAAAGCTCCACCAATATATTCTAATATTCCTGCTGTTATCATGCTTACAATAAAAACAAATAGAGGATTTTTTCTTTTTTTGTAAGTTAATATATATATTAAAACAGCACCTATGGCATAAATATTTATCCAAGGCAAGAAATTACCACCACGCCAGTATATTTCTTTCATACCACTATTAAAATAGTAAAATATTACTTCATATAACCAACCAAACATTCCTGATATTACAATAATTAAACAAAATATTCCTAACATTGTTAATTTATCAAAGTGATGATTCTTAGTTAAATAATTTTTATACTTCTTTTTCATACTACCTACATCCGTTCTTAAATTAAAAGATATTTTATCTCTTATATTGTAACAAAAAGATTAAGAGTTTTTAATATACATATTTTTTTCTTCTGTAAAATTAAGTAAATTAGACGATATTATGATATAATGTATAGACAAGTGGTATTTAATTTAAAATTAAGTGTGGAGTAAGTATGAAAAAAATATTAAAAGTTATTGGTATTATCTTTATAGTTATAATAATTGTAGCAGTTTTATTATTTGTTTATCTTCAAATGCAGCCTTTTGTACCTACTGATTATATAGAAAAAGTAGAAACAGGTGGAGATATAGAAGCAAAGTATTTAAAGCTGGGTGATTATGACGTATCTTATATGGAAGTTGATACTGATGAGACATTTGAAAAGTATGAAATCTATTATCCTAGTAAAATGAAGAAAACGAATGATAAGTACCCTTTAGTTATCTTTGCTAATGGTACAGGAGTAAAGGCTTCTAGATATAGAGCTTTATTTGAACATCTAGCATCATGGGGATTTATTGTGATTGGTAATGAAGATAGCTCATCTTGGAATGGATATTCTTCAGCGCAGTCTTTAGACTATATGATTAGACAGAATAATAATCAAAAGAGTATTTTTTATAATAAAATAGATGTAGATAATATAGGAATATCAGGTCATTCACAAGGTGGTGTCGCTGTGTTTAATGCTATTACTAATTATGATAATAGTAATATGTATAAAGTAGCGGTTGTATTGTCACCTGCTAATGAAGATCTTTCTACATTTTTAAATTGGCCTTATGATGTTACAAAAGTTAAAATACCTGTTATGATCGCTTCAGGGACAGAAGGCATTTTTGAAAATCAAATAGTTTTGCCTTTTGATAATTTAAAACAATTATATGAAGAACTTAATGTAGATAAATTAATGATTAGGAAAACTGGTTATATACATAGGCAAATGATATATCAAGCGGATGGTTATGTGACAGCATGGTTTATATGGCATTTATATGATGATAAAAATGCAAGTGCAGCTTTTATTGGTAGTGATCCTGAAGTTTTAAGTAATAAATTATATCAAGATCAAAGAATAGATATTAAGGAAGAATAATACTTTATTTTACATATACTTTTGTAAAATAAAAATTAATGTTAAGTTTTAATAAAAATATATAGTATAATATTAGATAGTAGTGGAGGAAAAGATGAAAAGAAAGATATTTTTAGGGGTTATTATAGTTATAGTAGTTGTATGTATAGGAGTGGGAGTTTTTTTATTAATCAATAATAGGAACTCTTCAGCTTTAAATGATATTGATATTAGTGCAGAAGATCTTAATAATGATAATGTAAATATTTTAATCGCTTATTATTCTTATAATGACAATGTTTTAGATCTTGCTAAGGAAATTCAAAATCAAACAGGGGGAGAGTTATGGCAAATAGAAAGAGCGGTTCCTTATACTAATTTTGAAGTGGAAGCATTAGATGAGATAAATAATAATACTAGACCTCTTCTTGATAATACTAATGCTATTGAAGATATAAATGAATATCCTGTTATTTTTGTATGTTATCCTGTTTGGTGGAATAATGCACCTACTATAATAAATTCATTTTTGGAAAGCTATGATTTAACTGGTAATGTTATTATACCTTTCCGAATAAGTTCTAGTGATGATGATATAAGTGTTAATAGTTTAAGACAGTCCGTTCCTGATAATGTAACTGTATTAGAGGGACTTAAATTAACAAATGAAGAAGTTACTTCAGGAAGTGGAAAAGAAGAAATTGCTAATTGGTTAAGTAGTTTTGCCGTATTTAAGTAGAAAAATCTCTTCATAGTGGAGAGATTTTTATTTTTTTGCATAAAATTATTATGGGAGGAATTTATGTATAAATTAAAACCATTACCTTATTTATATCAGGATTTAGAACCATATATTGATACACATACTATAGGGCTTCACTATCATAAGCATCAACAGAATTATTTGAATAAATTAAATGAATTATTATTAAAAAATAACTATGATTATAGATATAAATTAGAAGAATTATTTTATCATCTTGATTTGTTTCCTTTGGATGATAGAAAGAATATTTTGTATAATTTGGGAGGTGTTTTAAATCATGACTTATACTTTAATAGTATGAGCCCTAGACAGGATAGAGAACCTAAAGGAAAGCTTCTTGAAGACTTAAAGAAGAAGTATGGTAGTTTGGCAAATTTTTTTGGTAAGTTTAAAGAAATGACGATGAGTTTAAAAGGATCTGGGTATACTTTTTTAGTAGTTACTAGTAATGGAAATTTAGATATTATAAATTTATCTAATCAAGAACTGCCACAGTCTTATGGGTTTATTCCACTACTAAATATGGATATGTGGGAACATGCTTATTATTTGAATTATAAAAATGAAAAAGAAAAATATATTGATAATTTTTTAATTGTTGCTGATTTTACTGAAGCAAGTCAAATTTATAATATGATTATGAGATAGTTAATTCTTATAATAAGTAAAATTATTATTAAAACAACTAAAAATTATGTTACAATGTAAGTAGGTTATGGTAATATCCTACTTTTAATAAGTATTTTTTTGGTGGTTATATGAAGAAGTTAAAATTGGCAATTCCTTATACTTTAGTATTTATTTTATTTGGAATTATTTTGTTTTTAAGCCCTATTTCAGGTGATGATTGGGGTAATTATTTAGTCGGTAGAGAGGGAATATATCATTCTATTGGTAATGCAATAGGTATGTATTTTGATTGGGAAGGACGCTTTTTAAGTCGAGTGTTTATTAATATTCTTACTTACCATAAAGTAATTTGGAATTTAGTTAACAGTCTTGTTATTGTATCTATTGTTTATTTAATTGTGAAAATATTAAATTCCCATAATAAAAAACTTATCTTTTTTCTTTCCCTTTTTATTATTATTTTTATGAATATTTATACTTTTTCTCAAATAATTGTTTGGATTGCAGGTAATATTACTTATTTATTTCCTATTCCATTATTGTTATATTACTTTTATCGAATACTTAATAATAAAGATAAAACTTTGGTATTTACTTTCTTATTAATAATATTAAATTTTATTATTCCTATGTTTGTAGAACATGTTGCAGGTGTTTTAGTAATATTTAATCTTATTATTAATATAGTTTATTTCATTAAATATAAGAAAGTTAATAAAAAGTATCTTGCTTATTTTATTGTTTCTATTTTAGGTATGGCAATTATGTATTTTAGTCCTGGAAATGTTAAGCGCTCTTTAATAGAAAACTTGGAATTTAATGAGTTATCTATATTTGGTAAAATAATTTATAATATTCCTAATTTTATTTATTATACATTTATTATTAATCCATATATGATTTTATTGATGGTAGTTGCTAATATTTATTTAATAAAAAATATTGTTTCTAATAAATATATTAAAGTAGCTAGTTATGTATATTTAACGATCTTACCTGTAGTAATTATAATTTTATGTTTAGTATCTAATTTTATTATGCAGCCATTTTTAACTATGTTTAATCAAAATAATATCTTTATTATTATTTACTTTATTAGTTATATCTTAGTTGAATTTATTTTATTAATCATATTCTTTTATCGTAAAAATAAATATATTCCTTTTCTTTTCTTTATATTAGGAATAGCATCTAATGGTATTATGTTATTATCTCCTACTTGGGGATACCGTACTAGTTTTTTAACTTATTTACTTTTATCTATAGCATTTATTTCTATTATTGATTGTTATGGTCATGAAAAGAAAATTATTAATTATATATTATTTGCTTTTACTTGCATTGCTTTTACTTTTTATTTAATTTTATATATTAATTTGTATAGAGCACAACTAGATAGAGAAAAAGAAATAAAAAGACAAATAGATAATGATATTATTTATATTGAAAAGTTCCCTAGTTATGTCAATTGCAATATTAATCCGGATAATCCTTATCACTTAGGTAAGTTTAAGGAGTATTATAATATTAGACAAAGTACGCAAATAAAGCTTGTTGAAGAAAAATGGAAATATATAATTTTTTATTAGAGCTGAAAATAAAATATTTTAGCTTTTTTTGTTAATAATAATAGTGTAAACATTAAGCTTTTTTGTTTGTAAGTAAAAGCAAAATATTTTATGCTATATAATGATGAAAGGTAGTGTGTTATGTTTTTAGATATAGTTATTTTATTAATAGGTTTTGTAATAATTGTTAAATCATCGGATGTTTTGGTAGATGCAGCATCTTCTTTAGCTTTAAAATTAAGAGTACCTAAGATGTTAATTGCCCTTACCATAGTATCATTTGGAACATGTGCTCCTGAAGTTGCTATTTCTTTTAGAAGTGTTGCATCTGGTGATGGAGTTATGGCTTTTGCCAATGTTGTTGGTAGTTGTATTGTAAATGTTTTCTTAATTATAGGTCTTGCTAGCTTTGTAAAGCCTATTAAAGTAAGACATGCTACTGTTAAAAAAGAATTGCCTTTATTACTAATTGTTACAACAGTTTTTTCACTTTTAATGTTAGATAGATTGTTTGATCCTTTAACTAGTAATGCTTTTTCAAGACGGGATAGTTTTATATTAATTCTATTGTTCTGTATGTTTGTTTTATATTTAGTGGGAATGTTATTTAAAAGAAATAAAGTTGTTGAGGATGAAGTAGGAAAAGGTAAGTTTTCTGTTATAGCTTCTTGTTTTTTATTACTTATTACTATTATTTTAATAATTTATAGTAGTGATATGATTATAAATTCTGCTAAGTCAATTGCAACTGCTTTAAATATAAGTGAGAAGGCAATTACTATGACTGCTATTGTAATAGGAACAAGCTTACCTGAGATGATTATGACTGTAACAAGTGCTAGAAAAG
>CAMMBX010000003.1 GCA_946494345.1 uncultured Mycoplasmatota bacterium
CTAGATTTTATCTAGGGTTGCAAGGGTTTTTATATTAAAACTGTCAAACTAGGGTCTTTAATACAGCTGTAAATCTAGGGGTGAATTCTTCACAATGACTACAACCTGTTTGAACAATTTCTAAAATAAAACTTTCTTTATTATCTATCATGGTTTCAAGTTCACTATAACTAATATCAGTTATAGTTTTTTCATTATTACATCCTGTTAAAAATACTATAAATAATCCTATTAATAAATATTTAATTTTTCTTTTCATTTTATCACTACTTTCCTAAGTAATTATAGCAATTTTAGGTTATAAAAACAATAAATACTTTTCAAATTTAAAAAATTAATATATACTTAATATATAGTAAAGGGGTGTAGTTCTATGATTTTAAGAAAGCCATATGCTCTTTTAATTCAATATTTTCAAAGAATACATTTAGTATTAATATTAATTTGTGCTTATATATTTTATAAAATAATGTCATTACGTACTTTTGTGGCGAATTTTTTGGATACAGAAAGTTATAATGCCTATTATGAACCAATAAGTGATCATATAAATTTCTTATTAATTATTGCCATAATAGCAGTTGTTGCTATTAGTATAGCATTGATAGTATTGTTACGTTATAAGAAAAAACCATGGAAGATATATTTAGTGCCAATTGTAGAATATATTTTTATGTTGGGTGTTTTGATCTATGTTAGAAATTATTTTGATAGTTATAATGAATTATCTACTATTACCTCTATAATGGCTGGTAGAGACTTGTTAAATATAGTATCATTACCACAATATGCTGTTTTTATAATTTTGGGAATTAGATTTTTAGGAATTGATTTAAAAAAATTCGGTTTTAAACAAGATGAAGAATACTTTGATATCAAAGAAGAAGATAGAGAAGAATTTGAAGTAAATATAGAATTTGATAAAGATAAGATAACAAGAACAGTTAAGAAGTTTTTTAGAAATGTTAAATATGTTTATTTTGAACATCAACTAGTATGTAATATACTTATCGCAATAGCAGCAGTTTCATTAACAGGATATACTTATTATTATTTTGGAGTTTTGCATAGAACTTATAGAGAAGGTAATACATTTTCAGCTAATTATTATGATATAACAGTTAATAATAGTTATTTAACTGATAGAGATAGTAGAGGGGATGTTATTAATAAAAACTATAATTACTTAGTTGTTAATCTTACTGTTAAAAATAATTCATCTAAAAGAGATATTAATCTAGATAGATTTAGAATTATGAATAGAAGCGAAGAATTTCGCTATGTTAGTAGACTTTATGATAATTTTACTGATTTAGGTAAAGTTTATAATAACAGAGAATTAAATACAGGTGATGATACAACATTTATTTTGGTATATCAAGTTCCTAAGGACTTAAATGAAAAAAGGTATGTTTTATATTATCCTGATGTTACAAGTGGTATTTTACTTAAAAAAGTAAAACTTAGTGTAAATGATGTAACAGAATTGAAGACAGTAGCAGAAGCTAAATTAACTGAAGAAATGACTTTCCCTGATGGGGATACTTTAAGAGTAACTAACTTTAATATAACTAATGAAACAACTTATAATAGATATTCTTGCGATAATGTAAGTTGTGGTACTATGGATTTACCACTTACATCAAGTAATAAAATATTAGAAATATCTTTTGTAAGTAATAATTTTACAGGTGAAAGTTTGGTTGACTTTTCCAGTATATATGCTAAAATTAGATATGAGGATAGTAATGGTAAGATGCAGAATATAAATCCTAATTCTTTAGTAAATAACTATAATGGTAATTATGCTTATTATAGTTTACCTAATGATATTAAAGAAGATGGGTCCTTAGATTTAATCTTTACTTTTAGGAATGAACAATATGTGTATCATTTGAATTAAGAGGAGCGTTGGTTATGAATAGTAAAAAGAAAAAAATTAATAAGAAAAAAATAATTAGGATAGCAGTTATAGTATTAATAATTGTTGTAGTTGTTTTATTGGTATGGTTTTTATATTTTTATCCACGTCAAGTTTTCAGAAATAATGAAAAACTATTAAGTGAAGCTGGTGAGAGATATTATGAAATTAATAGTACTCGTCTTCCTCAAGAGGAAGGACGAGTTGTTTCCGTTACTTTAGATACTTTAGTTAAACAAGATTATCTAGATGGTTTATATACAGCATATGGTAATAAATTGTGTGATTTAAAGGAGTCTAATGTTAAAGCGGTTATTAGAAATGGTGATTATCAATATTATACATATTTAAAATGTGGTAATTTTGAGTCTGATGTTGATCATGAAGGGCCTGAAATTACTTTAAATGGAGATACTACAGTTAGACTAAACAGGGGAGAAGAGTATGTTGAAGCTGGTGTTAAAAGTGTTAGAGATAATACTGATGGTGAAATGAGTGTAGATAGTGTTAAAATAAGAGGAGAAGTTAATGTAAATCAAGTAGGAACTTATGAAATAACATATACAGCGACTGATAGTTTGAGTAATGAAAATACTGTTACAAGAAAAGTTATTGTAGAAGAGTCTCTTAGTAATGTAGTGAAGAGTGCAACTAAAGATTCTAATAATTACTATAAAGGTGAAGCGGAAAATAATTATGTAATGTTTAATAATATGGTCTTTAGAATTGTAAAAGTAAATGATAATGATACTGTTACAATTGCTAGTGATGAGTTATTAGCTAATGTTGATTATACTAATGATGGTAGATTTGCTGATAGTTCATTAGATTCTTGGTTAAATGATTATTTCTATAATCTTTTAGAAGATAAATTTAAAGATTTAATTGTTTCTTCTAAATGGTGTGATGATGTTATTAGTAATGATAATTATATGACAACTGAATGTAGTAGAACTAGTGCTAAGAGAAATGTTGGTATTTTATCTATTCAAGATTATAATAATACTTTACAAGATGATGTTAGTTTCTTAGATTTTTCTGGTATTGTATGGTATGCTAATTTAGGTGAAGATAATAATCCTTGGACAGTAACAAGTATTTTAGCATATCCATTAAAATCTGAACCTATGAATAAAGAGTATTTATTTAATGTAAGACCTGCTGTTACTCTTAAAAAGAATACAAAAGTATTAGATGGTGATGGTAGTGCTGCTAATCCATATATTTTAGTTGAAAATAATAGTGCACGTAGAAATACTAATGTTAATGAAAGACAAGTAGGTGAATATATTAATTATTCTGGTTATACTTGGAGAATAGCTGGTTTTGATGGTGATAAGACTGAAATAATTATGACTGGTGTTGCTGCTAATAATGGTATTGAAGTTGAAATTGGTTATGAAAATAAAGGTGCTAAAGTATATAATCCTAATAAAGAAGGTAATATTGGCTATAAAGTAATCAATGAAATAACTAGATATGTTTCTACTGATTTATTTGCAAGAACAAAAATTACAGTTCCTATTTATGATAATAGAGTTACTTATAATGGAGATAATGATGAAAAAACTTATAATAATATAATTACTATTCCATCAACATTTGATATTTTTTCATCAAAGGGTTATGCTAGTAGTAGCAGTGGTTATTGGCTAATTGATTCATCTAGAGAAGATAATGTTAAAACACTTATGAATCCAGTAGGTACTGTTAGTTATACACCTGTTACTGATGATTTTACAGCTGGAGTTAAGGTAAAGGCATACTTAAAAGATGATGTATATATTACTGATGGTACTGGTATATTGACTGATCCATATGTAATAAGTGATTAGTGTTAGGAGAAGTACAATGAAGAAAAAAATGATAATTGCATTGAGTATATTAATTGTTATTGTTGCAATTGCTTTAGTTTTCGTGTATTATAAAGTTAACTTCAGAACAAGTGATTTTGCTGTTTTGGATGAAACTGATAAGATAGAGGATGCTAAGCAATATGGTGATGAGGTTGTAGGATGGCTTAGAGTTGAAGGTACTAATATTGATTTGCCTTTAATAAAGATAAACGAAGATACAGATGTTTATAACGATGCCTACGATTTTGCCTGGACTAATTCTATTCCTGATGGTACAGGTAATCGTCCTGCCTATATTTCTCATAATGTTAGAAATGTGTCTCGCAATCCTATAGTTGGCGATGATACAATGACAAGATTTGAACAACTGATGTCATTTATTTATCCTGACTTTATTAAAGATAATCAGTTTATCGAGTTCACAGATAGTGAAGGCGCTACTAGTTTATATAGAATTTATGCTGTTGCATTATTAGAAGATGATCAGAATGCTTCTTTTAGCGATACTTATACTGATGAAGAACAAAGAAGGTATATTAAGAAAGCTAAAAGAGAAAGCATGTATGATATAGATGTTGATGTTAATGAAGATGATTTAATGTTGACGTTATTTACTTGCACTAGGTTTTATGGTGCATATACTAGCTATTCTTTTAGAGTTGATGCTAGAAAGTTAAGGGAAGGTGAGGATAAAATATACGCAAAAGTAGAGACTAACAAGAATTATGAAAAAATAAAGGAAAGGATGGAAGAAGGTGAAAATAATGAAGAAGTATAAAATTATATTAGCAGTAGTTGTAATTGGTCTTTGTGCTACTTTTGGAGTTTTAGCTAATACAACTTCAGTTGATGCTGCTAATAATGAATGTTCTACGGGTTATACTAAGAAAACTTATATAAATAAGATTGGGTATGAGATTTCTGGCAATACTGTATCTTTTACTGGTGCTAAAGGATTAATGTATTCAGTAAGTTATGATTCTAGTGAAGTGAGAAATCATATTGATAATAGTGGAAATTTCTCAATTACTGTTCCAGATGAGTATGCAAGTGGAAAAATTGTCGTTACATTTTATCTTGATGAAGATGATGGTGTATGTGATGGTGGTATAGAAGTTGGAGGTATGGAATTTTATCTTGATGAGGCTTCTTATAACCAATTATATAACGATAGTTTATGTGCGAATTATCGTAGTAGATGGTCTAATAATAAGACTATGAGAGAGGCAGTTCCATATTGTTTTACTGAATACGTATCTATACAATATTCTTATAATGATGTAAGTAGTTGGGTTAATGATGCAGAAAGACTTTATAATTTACAACAACATGGTAGTAGTGCGATTGTTCAAGATCCTTCTTATAAAAATGTTGATGATGTAGAAAATACTGAGAAATTAGTTTGTGATGCTTTTAGTAATAATAATTATGAAACTATGCATAAATATAGTCATATGCAAACAAATACAGTTAATAATTGTACAACTACTTGTAAAGAGGAAGTTGAAGTAAACTTTAGTGATCCTGTGGCAACACAAGCTGGATTATGTTTCCAATATTTAATAGAGATTAAATCTAAAGTAACTTGTGATAGTATTTATACAGCTCCTATGCCTAGTAGACCTGGTGTTTGTGTACCTACAGCTTTTTGTGAATATAGTGCTAGTTCTACAAGTGACAAAGGTGGTCCTAGTGAGGATTTTGATGAGTGTGTTAATCAATGTGATGGTGGTGAATATACTCAAAAGTGTATAGATTCATGCTATACTAAAGTTTATGGAAAAGATAATACTGATACTGTTACACAAACTGCTTTTGGTGAAGTTGGTAATTCTATATTAACATTTGATCTTAATTCTACTATGTTTGATGGAACAGATAATGCTAAATTACTTGCTAATGGATGTATAGATCCTAAAAATGCTCCTTATTCTCAAGCTGCTGATTTATATAATCAACATCAAAGAGATCCTGGTGGTTATTATGAAATAGTAAATGGTAGAACAGTATGGAAAAAGGACAATAATTCTGCTTGTCCTAGTGATATTGGACAATACTATTTTAGAAGTGTTGATGCTACTTTAAATACAATGCATGAGCTTCGTGGAGATTATTCACAAGGTGCTGGAAATAAAACATATAGAGCTAATGGAGAAGGAATTCTTTATAGATATTTAAGAAATAATCATGAAGATGTTTGTACTGATGATTGTACATGGATTAACAATTGTAGTTCTAATACAGTATTAACAGAGTATCTAGCTGAACAACAATATCAACAAGCTTTAGCTGAATACAATAGTAAAAAGGCTGCTTGTGAATCTGGTACTGCTGTTTGTAGTAATGAAACTACTGATTATAAGATAGTTGTTGATAATATTGATACAAATACTAGTAATGGTGATGATAAAGAAGATTTCACATCTTCACAAAAATTAAATAGCACTAATGTTACAGGAGCTTTTCCTGATATGGTTATTTTAACTGATGGAAGTTGTGAAGATGGACAAAGTGATCCATGGAATTATCACAATATTATTACATTCCCTGGTACTTGGGTAAATAATAAGACAGGTCAAACTGTTCATTCAATGGATCCAGGACATGAAGATTTCTATACTTATGTTGGTAATGAATATTGTACTAAACTAAATTCTGTTCCTATTAATACTGCATGGTATGATTGGAAAGTTAATCAAAATGGTGATCAGGGTGCTTTAACTGATTCACGGAAAAATCAAATTAGTAATAATATTGATATGAATATCAATGGTCATATTGATAATTATGGTTACTTTGGTTGGGATTTTGATGTTAGTTGTTTCTATGCTATAGGATCTCCTGAGGAAAGTTGTCCTCCAACTGATCCAAATTTCCCTGATTGTGAAGGTACTCCTACTCCGGATGATCCTGTTCCAGATCCTGATGGTCCAGGTGGTGATCCAGGGGATTCTCCAGTAAATGAATATGAATTTAGATCAGTTGCACTTGATAATGTTTTCCCATCTAGTACTGATGAAGAAAGAGAAATTGGATTTAACTGGACTTGTGCTGCTACTAACTTGGAAAATACTGATTATCTAATTCAACCAGTGACTGTTATGAATAATATTCAAGCTTTAGGTGATAGTATTTATGATGGTGAAGAATATTTGGATTATCATGTTAGACTAACTCCTGAAACAATGAGAAAAGTAAGAAATTATAATGATGATTATGATAGTTATACTGAACCAACTAGTGATAATAGTAATGAAGTGTTAACAGCTGGTAATAAGAAAACAGCAGGTATTACTGTTTATCGTAGTTATTTACTTCATAAAGTTCTTAATAGTAATGAATTATTAAGAAGTGGTGTTATTGGATGTAATAATGAAGAGAATGGAAGTTGTCCTAGAGGAACTGCTGCTATTGATACTACTACAAGTTGTTATAATGAATATATGGCACAATCTGCTGTATTGAAAGGAGCTAATTAATTATGAGTAAAGGTATGTTAATTGTTGGTATTATCCTTTTAGCTATTATTACTTTTGGGGTTGTTAATATAGTTCAAAATTATCAAACTGGTAATGAGCTAGATTACTATTTATTAAGAGAAACGACTGAAGCGGCAATGACTGATGCAGTAGACGTTGGTTATTACCGCTTGAGCGGTCTACTTAGAATAGATAAAGAAAAATTTGTAGAGAGTTTTGTTAGACGTTTTTCTGAGAATGTTTCTAATAGTCGTACTTATGATATTGGCTTTTATGATATTAATGAAACACCACCTAAAGTTAGTGTTTTAGTTAAATCAGAAACTGCTGCTAGTATTAATGGTGAATCTTTAACTTTATCTAATAAAATTGATGTAATATTAGAGTCTAAATATCATGAAAATCAATATGTAACAAAAATGACTAGAGCTGGACAACTTGATTATAGTGATGTTGATAGATAAAAAGAATGAGGAGGATGTTTGATGAATAATTTAGTGATTGGAATAAAAAAATTCTTAACTAATAAAAATACTGTTACTGTTGTTGGTGTTATTCTTGCAATTGTAATCCTTTATGTTGGATATAATATGCGAATTAATCAGGCAATAACACCTGTTACTGTTCCTTATGCTACAGAAACTATAAAGGCTAGAACACAAATAACTGAGGATATGATAAGTACTATGGAAATTCCTCAATCAATGGTAACTGATGATATAATTACAAATAGTGCTGATGTTATAGATATGTATGCAAATGGAGATAGTGTTATACCTGAAGGTAGTTTATTTTATACGAGATGTGTAGTGTCTCGAGATCAATTACCTGATAGTATAATTTTAAATTATCCTAAGGGATATGTTTTATATAACTTAGATGTTGATATGGCTAGTACATATAGTAACTCTATTTATCCAGATAATTATATTGATATTTATTTGAAAGTTCAAAATGCTGAAGGTAATGAAAATGGAGTTATTGCTGAAGATAGAATCATGGTTGGTAAACTATTATCTAATGTTAAAGTTTTAGCTGTATTCGATAGTAATGGTAATAATGTTTTTGCTGACCTTGAAGAAAAAACTGAGCCTGCCCAAATAATCTTTGCGGTACCTGAAGAGTATCATATCTTACTTCGTAAAGCTAGTTTCTTAAGAGCTTATGAATCTGAGATTATTCCTGTTCCTACTGCAGAGTCTTTGGAAGATGAACCAGGAGATGTAACTTTATCTAGTGAGGATTTAAGAAACTTTATTAATAATGTTACTGCTATGACAGAAGAAGATTTATCTTATACACAACAATAAAAAGAAAAGGGGTATGATTTTATGAATGATTCCATTTTTGATAAGTTGGATTTTGGACTTTTTGAACCATTAATTAAAGATGATGATATAACTGATATTTCTTATTGTAATCACGGACAAATTTGGATTCGTTCTTTAACCCAAGGTTCTAAAAGAGTAGAAATTGAAGGGCTAAATGATGCTTTTGTAGAGAAGTTAGCCTTTCAATGTTCTAATGTTATGGGAACTACATTTAATAATGCTAAACCATTTTTGGATGCTGAATCTACAGAACTTCGTCTTAACTTTGTTCATGATTCTATTGCTACTAACGGTATTGCAGTAGTTATTCGTAAAACACCAGCTAAGATTAGGTTATCTAGAGAAAAGTTACTTAAAGAAGATTATTTTACTGCTAACATTCATGACATTTTAATGAAATGTGTTGAAGGACATTGTAATATTATGGTTAGTGGTGAGACTGGTTCTGGTAAGACTGAGTTTGTTAAATATTTGGCCAGTCATACTAAAGAAGATGAAAAGATTATTACAATTGAAGATACTTTGGAACTTCACTTAGATAAAATCTTTCCACATCGAGATATCGTAGCGATGAAAACAAATAACGTTGCCAGTTATTCTGATGTATTAGTTACTTGTATGAGACAAAACCCAAAATGGATTTTATTATCAGAGGTACGTAGTGCTGAAGCAGTTACAGCTGTTCGTAACTCAATATCATCAGGACATAACATTTTGTCAACAATTCATGCTGATAAAGCAAGTGCTATTCCTTATCGTATGTATTCACTTCTTGAAAGTGATATTGATGTGGATCAGTTCTTAACAACAATTTATCGTTATATTCAATTAGGAGTTCATATTAAAGCTTATTATAGTAAAGAATATGGTCAGTTTCACCGTGAAGTTGATGAGGTTGTTGAGTTTTATGTTGATGATGATAATAAACCTCAGTCTCATATTCTTTATCAGAAGACTTTTGGTAAGGCTCCTGTTCAAAATATGCCTACTAAACATTTAAAAGAGTATTTAGAGAATCAAAATATCTTTATTGATAATCTATTTACTAAGGGGGATTCAATGAATGCAGTTAATAATGAAGTTAATAATGAAGTTAATAATATTGTTACACCTAGTGTGCAACAATCTACGGTTAATGTGGTAGAATCTCCTAATTTTGCTAATACTGTTAATACTGTTAATCAAGCGCCACAGCCTAAGGCTCCATTTCCTACTGAGATAGTTTAAGAGAGGAGGAATTTCATGGTACTTTTTTTACTATTAATAATTGCTATTGTTATTATTTTGTATAGAAATTATAAAGGACAAAATGTTTCTAAATATATTACTGAACAAGTTCAGGCAGTATATGATAAGTTTGCACCTTATTCTTATAAAGTAGTAAGGGAGAAAACAAAACAGTTGGGTCAAGAATATACAGCAAGGCAATATTTAATTCAAATAGTTATAATGGGTGGCTTTGCAGGTATTGTAACGTATATGTACTTTTATAACTTAATAGTTTCAATAATTTATGTTGTTATTGCTATAGCTTTTATTCCTTATTTATCTTTTTTAAGATGTAAAAGGGTATATAGTGAATTTATATTTGAACAAATACAAGTTTATACTACTAATACTATTATGGAATTTGCTACGACACAAAGTTTTGTTAAATCTCTAGAAGGCGTTAGAGATTCTGGTATTTTGGAAGATCCAGTACTTTCTGATGTTAATAAGATGATTGATATGGCTTATGAAGAAGGGTCAATTGATGGGGCCTTAAACTTTATGAGTGATAAATATCCTTATTACATAGTAAAAAATATGCATCAATTGTTTTTACAAATAACTAAAGAAGGTGCTCAAGATACGGGAGAGAGTTTGGAAAATATGCAACTTGATATTGATACTCTTGTTGAAAGTGTTTATCGTGATAGAATGGATAGAGCTAATTTCCATAAGAAATTTTTACAATATGGTATTATGTTATTCCTTTTAGTTATGTTAATTCAATATATGCTTGGTAGTGAAAGTTATATTGAACTTATTAAGAGTATTTGGGTTCAACTTGTTCTTCATTTTATTATTATTTTTAATAGTTACTTCTTATTAAAAGGAGAAAAATATTATAATGAGAATGTGGGGGTTGAATAGTTATGGAAATAGTATTTGTTGCAGTTATTATTTTGTTTATTTTGATTTATAATAGAACAATTGATAAAAATAAATTTATTAATGACAATAAAAAATATTTTGAAATATTAAGAGAAGATGATTATGACTTTCTTGTTTATGCAAAATATGGTGATAGTGCTTCTCCTAATGTTTTGTTTCAAAAAAGAATAACTTATGCAATTGGAGCATTCTTTATATTTATGTTTTTGTTTATTGATGATGTTAGTTTAATAAATATTATACTTGCTTGTTTAATTGCAGTTTTCATATTCAAATCACCATATATGCAATTAAAAAAATATTATAAAGCTCATTTGCATCAAATCGATATAATGTTGCCATACTATTTAAAGAGTTTGGAAATATTAATTCAGCATTATACTGTTCCTGTAGCGATAGGTAAAAGTATAAATGATGCTCCTGATATTTTTAAACCAGGACTTCGGGAATTAATTGAAAAAATTAATTCAGGAGACTCTAGTATTACACCTTATATGGATTTTGCTAATACTTATCCAGTTAGAGATTCTATGAGAATGATGAGACTTTTGTATCGTCTTGGTCTTGGTGGTCAAGAAAAGAAACAAGAAAGGCTTTTAATGTTTTCTCGTACTGTTTCTAACTTACAAGCGAAAGCAAGAGAGACTAAGTATAAAGAAAGACTTGATCATATGGGAAATCAGACTATGATTATGCTAGTTGTTACTGGTGTTAGTGTTATGATTGTCATATTAGCGTCAATGTTAACTATGATTGCATAAAAAATAGGTTACAAAACAGTAATTATTTGATATAATTAATTTTGTAAGATAATATGAAAGGAGAGGGTATTTCATGAAAGAAGCGACTGGAGAGTTAAATATGACTGTAGTAACTATTGTACTTATTGGAGTTATTGCAGCTTTCTTTGCAATATTCTGGCCTAATGTTATTCAACCAGCTATTGAAGATAATTGGGAAAGTAATGTTGGTACTATTGATGATATAAATTAATATTAGTTTGAGGATGTGATTAATAATGAGAGATGCGATAGGTCAAGTTTTTGCTGTACAAATTATTTTAGCTTTTGTTTTGTTAATTAATGGTTATATGGCTTATTCTGTTAATTATACTAGAGCATTTCGAGTTAAAAATCAAATAGTTAATATTATTGAACAGTATGAGGGACCTTATAATGATGAAGCGATTGATAAAATAAATGATTATATTGATCAGATGACTTATGAGGTTCCTCCTAGACTTACTCAAGACTTTTTAGATGATTATGCTAATGCTAGTGAAAAAAGTTGTCAGAATGGATGGTGCTATGTAGCTCATGATGTCTCTATTAGTGATGGGGATGGAGAAAGGAATGGTAAGTATTATTCAGTAGTAACCTTTGTTAATATTAATATTCCTGTAATAAACAATATAGTAGGCTTAGGTGATTTCTTAAGAGTTGTAGGTGAAACTAGAACGATTTATCAATAAAAAGGAAGTGATAGGGTGAACGTAATTATTGCTAACGAAGCGAAAGGAATGCTATCGACTTTAGATATTGATGTTATTAAAAGTGTTGATGGAGTTCATACTGCAGATGAAATTGTTGATATGTTCAAAAACTTCTTTTATGCTAGAATGATTTTAGATATTACAGCAATTAAAGATTATGAAGATATTACTAATATTCAAAAAATATCTATTGGACTTGATGCTGATAAAATCATTCTTTTACTTCCTAATAATGAAACATCTACATCTAGTAGTTATTTATCTAAGATTATTTCTATGGGAATATATAACTTTACAACTACTGTTGATGGAGTTAAATATTTTTTAGAACATCCTAATACTTATAAAGATGTTGCACATATTCAGCAACTAAATGATTTATCTAGTACTATTAATGATAAAGTAATTGCAGGATCTAGAATAATAGGCATTAAAAATGTTACGGACCATGCAGGAAGTACAACTCTTATTTATATGTTAAAAAAAGAACTTGAACAAACTTATGGAATGAGTGTTGTGGCTATTGAAGTTAATCGTCATGATTTTGCCTATTTTAATAGTAATAATATGATTTCTGTTGATGATGAACATCTTATGACAGAGATTGTTAAACATAAAGATGTAGCAATTATTTTAATTGATTTGAATGATTCTAGTAATGAGGGTGCTTGTAATGATGTTTTATACTTAATAGAGCCTTCTAGTATTAGATTAAATAAATTAATGAGAAGAAATAGAAGAGTTTTTGAAGAATTAAAGGGTAAGAAGATTATTCTTAATATGAGTTTACTTTCTAACAGTGATATAATGGATTTTGAGTATGAAGGTAAGACTAAGGTCTTTTATAATATACCACCTCTTAATGATAGAGTAAAAAATCCGGTATTAAGTGATTTTCTATCTAAGATAGGACTTATTAATAAGCCTAAAGAAAAAGAGAGCAGTGGAAAAATATTTGGACTATTTAAACGGTAATAATTGACAAATTTTCATAATTTGTATATTATTATTGTAAGTGGAGGAGATTATATATGAAGAGTTTTATGTTAATGAATTTAGTACAAGTTTTAGATACAACTGTTAATGTGGATGGACCTTGTCATGGTTTTGGCTTCTTAGTTAGAATTGTTAAAAATGGGCTATTTCCTATTTTACAGATTGGTATTCCTATTATCTTAATAGTTCTTGGTACTTTGGATTTAGGAAAAGCAGTTATATCTTCTGATGATAAAGCTGTTAAAGAAGCTCAATCTAAGTTAATTAAAAGATGTGTTTATGCAATATTAGTATTCTTTATTGTAACATTAATTAGTTTATTATTTACAATGATTGGTAATATTGCTGGTGATGCTGCTCCTGGATTAACAAATTGGAGTAATTGTTGGAATAATCCTGAATAATAGAAAATTATGAGTAAATAGCAACTAGTTGCTATTTATTTGTATTTATAGAAAGGTTTATATGTATTTTTTTCAAGTATTAGATGAAATAACAGTAAATGTTGAAAGTAATTGTTATGGTTTTGATGCTATAGTAAGAGTTATTAAAGAGGGTTTATTTCCAGTATTACAAATAGCAATACCAATTATTTTAATAGTTCTTTGTACTTTTGATTTAGGTAAAGCAGTTATAAGTAATGATGAAAAAGAAAATAAGAAAACTATTAAGAGGTTAATTAGAAGACTTGTTTATGCTATAGTATTATTTTTCTTTGTTACAGTTATTAATTTAGCTTTTACTATGATAAGTGATATTACAGAAAATGAAGATTTGCTTAGATGGAGCGAATGTTGGAATGATCCTAGTGGATGATAAAAATAGTAATTGTAATTGCTATTTTTATTTTCTAATGATATACTTTATTTATGATGATGGGAGTGACTTAACGATGAAAAGTAAGCTTTTTAATTTTATCTTTTTTTGCTTTTTAACTCTTCTATTCTTTAGTGTTAAAGATGTACATGCTTATACACCTGTTGAAGATGATTGCTTAGATAAAGGCACTTGTATTTTAGTTTGTAATTATAATAATGTATCTAAAGGCAGTAATAATAGAAAATTTACAAGAAATATTTCTTTATATTATTATTTGGATAGTGAAGAATGGAAACTTTATTGGGAAGGGTCTTCAGCACCAAATTCAGGTGGTTCTAAGTTTTCGGTACATACTAAAGGGCCTTCAACATTAGGTCATATATTTTCCAATAATGGTGAAAATGTTTATTTTAGTAGTCAACCAGATGCTTCTAAATTTAAATGTTTTGATCACGCTTATTTAGATTATAGTAATCTTTTAAATTTTAATGAAGTTTGTTTTGATAATAATGGAAAAACATGTAAAAGCAAATATAATGGGGTAGGTACTGCTTTCAAAGCTAATGACTATATAAGTGATGAACAGGATTATGATTTTGAAGATGATTTAACAAATTATGTTTCACATTGGAGTTTTGGGGATATAAGTTGTGATGATATTTTTAATAACTCTGTTGATATTAATAGTACAGATTACGTTAGTTCTAAGTTTGATAATGATTTAAAAACTAATTATTTACATGGTTATGATGTTCCTGATTTTATTGCAAATAATGATATTTTAATTAATTCAAAAGAACAGGCAAAAACTGCTGTTGAAAATAAAAAAGCAGAATGTTTAAATCAAATTCAACAATCAGTAACTAGTGGAGAAATAACTACTGATGAAGCGAATAGAAGACAAGAAATAGTTAATGGTATTAATTCAGATCAAGTAGCTGAAAATTTTCAAAATGCTGCTATAAAAACAAGAGACGAAAACATGACTATTAATAATTGGAATCAAACTGAAGTGAAATGTGAAGATATCTTTAAGTTTGATGAAGAAGGTTCTGTAGGATGGATTTTACAAACTTTATTTAACTATATTAAAGTTATAGGTCCTATTGCTGTAATTTTACTTAGTTCACTTGATTTTATTAAAGCAGTTGTAGGTACTGATGAGAAAGCAATGAAAGAAGCTCAATCTAAACTTATTATTAGATTAGTAGCAGCGGCAGCATTGTTCTTGATACCTACATTGTTACAACTTTTATTAAATATAATAAATATAGCTATTCAACCAGAATGTTTTTTACGATAATAACTGTTAAATAAATAGCAATATAAATTGCTATTTATTTTGATATTTGTTACAATATAATAGAGTGATTATTTCGAAAGAGAAGTGATAATAAATGAACAATCCCAGTGGTATTATCAATTTTACAAGATTCATATTTGTTGGTATAGAGTCTGTGGGTTATTTTCTTGTTAGTGGTGCGTATAATATATTTTTTACAGTTGCTAATGCACAACTTTTTAGTGGTGATATAATTAATACTTTTTATAGTAGGATACAGTTAATACTTGCTGTTTTAATGACTTTTAAAATTGCTATTACACTTTTAAATATTATTATTAATCCCGATTCATTTAAAGATAAAGAAAAGGGTCCTGGTAAGTTGATAACAAGGATAGTGGTTTCTTTAGTATTACTTACATTGATAGTACCTATTCCTAATATACCAAAGAGTAGTAATCCTTTAAATGAACAGATTAGAAGTAATGGTATTTTATTTGGATTTTTATATCAATTTCAAAATAGTGTTATGGACGATAATATTTTAGGTAAATTAATATTAGGAAGTAATGTTGGTAGTGTTGATGATGCTGATAATATAAGTAATCTTGGGGGTACTTTAGCAACAACGGTTGCTAAAACTTTTATAACACCGACTTTGAGCGTTGATGATGATGAAGTTAGTGGTACTGAACTGAATAAGAGTCAAGTAGCGTGTCCTTCAGCACTTGAGGAATATGGTTATAATAATTCTAATTTGCATTATTCTACACTTATAGATAATATAAATGAAACATGTGATTCTTCTGGTATGGGAGAAGTTTATGTATTTAATTATATTCCTTTTGGTGGCTTAATATGTTCCCTTATAATGACATTCATTATTTTAGGATTTACTATAGATGTTGCAGTTAGGGCTATTAAACTAGCAGTATTAAGACTTATTGCTCCTGTTCCAATAATTTCTTATATTATGCCAGGATCTGAGAAAAATGGTGCATTTGGCAATTGGGTGAAATCATTATCTTCTACTTATATAGATTTATTTTTAAGAATTGCAGTTATTTATTTTGGGGCTTATATTATTTATATAATAGCTTTCAGTGGAGAAGATGGTATAAATATTTGGCAGGGTTCTTCTAGTTTTACTGTTTCACTTCTTTCAACTGTATTTATAATAATTGGTGTTTTGATATTTATGAAGGAAGCTCCTAAATTCTTTAAAGATATGCTTGGAATAAAAGGAGATGGAGGTAACTTTTTCCGGGGTATTGGTACAATGCTTGGAGCTGCTGCCTTGACTGGTGGACTTGCTGGTTCTGTTGCTACTGGTGTAAGAGCTGGATGGCAAGAAGGTGCTGAGTATAAAGGACGTACTGCGGGACTTAGGCGTGTGCTTGGTGCTGGAGTAGCAGGATTAACTAGTGGTGTTGGTGGTGCTGTTGTAGGAGCTGGTGCTCTTATGTCTGCTGATAAGAAACAGGCAGGTGCTGTATTTTCTGCTATGCAAAAGAGAAATGCTATGAGAGCAGCTCATTCTACTTTACTTGGTCGTGCTACGAGTGGTGCTTATGGTATGTTTACTGGTAGATCTTTAGCTGAGAGAGATCAACAAATTCTTGATGCAACTAATGATGCAAAAAAAGGTATATCTTCATGGAACGAAGCAGCTACGGATGAAGCTTTAAAACAAACTGGTGCTGATGATTATGGTATTACAACTATAAATGGAAAGAAATATGGCTTTAATTGGGATACTTTAGAGGCTGCTATGAAAGGTGCTAATCAAGATGGATATTTCTATTATGGAAATAATAGATTTAATCTTACTGATTTTTCTAAGACAAGGACTGATGAGATCAAAAAGTCTCAAACATCTCGATTTGTTGCTAGACAATATAATAGAAAAACTGGACATTTTGATAACCCTCGTCTTGAGACAGAGTGGAAACTAGCTGCACCAAAAATTGAGAAAGCTAATTTGGATTATAGTGACTTTAAAGCTACATATGTTGATGATGATGGAAATTCATATGAATTACCATTTCTTGATCCATCTTCAAAAGGTGCTATGTTAGGTAAAGCTGATTCACAGATTGAGCAATATACAAATAATATGAAACATGTAAAACATATGGCCAATCATAATCAATCTAAATAGGGTGATAAGGAGTGTGATAATAGATGAATGAGTATTTAATACCTGCTAATACGAAAAATGGTACTTTGATTCTTGGACTTTTTAAGCCTTTCGACTTGGTGTTGTTAGGTACAGGAATTTTAATTTCATTGGTACTTTTGATGAGTTTTCCAATGAATGCTACTTGGCAAGTTGTAGTTGTTGTTAGTCCGGGATTGCTTTGTGCTTTTCTTGTTGTTCCTGTTCCTCATTATCATAATATTTTAACAATAATTGTAGAGGCTTATAACTTCTTTACAAATAGAAGAAGATATATTTGGAAAGGTTGGTGTGTTAAAGATGTCAAAGACGTTAAGTAGTCAATATACTGAAGATTGGCTTCCTATTACAGGTATTCAGAATGGTTATATAATTTGTGAAGGTAAACAGAAAGTTACAGGAGTAAAAATAGTTCCTCGTAATATATTTATCCTTGATCAACAAGCTCAAGATAATGTCTTGATTAGCCTTAAAAACTTTTATAATATGATTGATTTTGAGTTTTGGCTTGTAGTTGCTGATAGACCAGTTGATATTTCTGTTTATATGTCACAATTACAACTTTTATATAACGATTCTACATCTCCTGCAATTAGAAAAATAATACTACAAGATATTGATAAAGGTAATACTTTTATGAATAATAATATCGTAGATACTGAGTATTTTATTCTATTTAAAGATACTAGTGAAGATGTTTTACAAAAAAGAGTTCGTCTTTTAATAAATGGTCTTGCAGGATGTGGTTTAAATGCTTCACAAGTTAGTAATGATGACCTTAGAATAATTATGGAAAACTTCTTAAATGGAGGAGTTTCTACTGAGTTTGGGACGGTGATGCCAGTATGAGTATAAGTATAAAAAGTCAATTAGCTCCTAAAGGGTTACAATTTAATCCAAGTGATTTCTTTATTAGTGATAAGTATGCAACTATTCTTTCAGTTATTTCTTATCCACGTTATATTGCTCCCGGTTATCTTTCTACCTTAACGTCTATGAGTGGAATAAAGATTGTAATTAAACATATCCCTGTTCCTTTTGCAACTATGTCTAAGATGATTAATAAACAAGTAGCTGATTTACGTGAAAAGTATCGTCAGGAGAAGGATCAAACAATGAAAGAGAGAATTAGACAAGATGCGGAAAGTCTTGAAGCTTTTGTTTCTATGCTTGCATCAAGTCAGTCTCGTATCTTTGACTTTCAAATGCATATTATGATTAATGCTGATACTAGAGAAGATCTTGAATTAAAAAAAGTTAATGTTAAAAACTATTTGGATGCGATGGAGTTAAGGGCGATATCTTTACGTTTTGAACAAGAGAAAGTATTGAAAAGTATTTTACCAATCTTTCCTAGTCAAGATATAGAAGAGAGAATTGGTACTCCTATTCCAACTCCTACTATTGCAGCGATGTATCCTTTTATCTTTGATAGTATTAAAGATCCAGGACTTTCTGTATTACTTGGTGTTGATTTTTCTGGAGGAGTTATACTATTTAATCAATTCTTATATCAAACTAGAAAAGAAAATAATAGAAATAATGCCAATATGATTATTTTGGGTACTTCTGGTTCTGGTAAAAGTACGGCTGCTAAACTATTACTTAGATCACATATTAGAAATGGTTGTCAAATAATTGCAATAGACCCTGAAAATGAACTTGAAGAGATGACTAGAACCTTTGGTGGAGATATTATAGATATTGGTAAGGGTGGAGAATTTGGTATGATCAATCCCTTAGAAGTTATAATAGACGCTGATGATGAAGAGATAAGTCAAGGTTTAGGTTATACTGTTTTAACTAGAACACTTCAATCTTTAAGGGCTTTTATGAAATATTATGATCCATCTATTGAAGAAGATGTACTTAATATGTTTAGTGAGATTGTTCAAGATACTTATAAACGTTTTGGTATAGATTTTAATACTGATTTTTCTAAATTTACTTCTGCTGACTATCCAACATTTTCTGATGTTTATGCTACAGTTAGAGGTAGACTTATGGCTTTAACTGAACAAACAAGAGAAAAAGATATTATTCAAAGATTAGAGCTTAAAATTAGGCCTTTAATTAAAGAGCTAAAATTCTATTTTGATGGTAAGACTACTATTACTGCTGATAGTGATTTTATGGTATTTAATATTAAAGAATTTATGAATTCTGATACTAATATTAGAAATGCTTTGTTCTTTAATATCTTAAAATATGCATGGGGTCTTTGTCTTGATCCTTCTGTAAATACAATTTTAATGGTAGATGAAGCTCATGTATTACTTGGTACTAATAATGAACAAGGAGCTGACTTCCTTGCTCAAGTACAAAGGCGTGCTCGTAAATATAATACAGGTACTATTATAATTACTCAGCAGCCAAGTGATTTTTCTAGTCCTGCTATTATTACTCAAGGTAAAGCGATATTTGATAACTCATCATATTATTTAGTTATGGGACTTAGAAAGCAAGCGGTTGAGGATTTATCATTACTTATTGATTTAAACGAAAATGAAAAAGATAGTATTAAACGTTATTCTCAAGGAGAAGCTTTGTTTGTTTGTGGAAATAGACGTATGAGAATTAATGTAGTAGTTACTCAAGAAGAATTAGAATCATTTGGAAGTGGTGGAGGATTTTAAAATTAGTTAAACTTTAATTGAAGTAAGGTGGTGAAGTTAAGTGAATGAAGAAGTTAATGATCAAGATGAATTAATTGATGAAGAACAACAAGATGCTGCTAGGGAGAATAATGCAAAAAAACGTAAAAAAGCTTCTTCTACACCATCTTTTTTTAATAGTGTTGTTAATAATATAAATAATAGAAATGCTAATAAAGAAAATAAATATCGTAGTAGGAAGAATAATAATCCTCTAACAAATAATAATACTTCTAAAAAACAAAGTGGTAATGCTATTAATAATAAAAATAAAGCAAATATTAAAAAGAATTTAGGTGATAAGGCTCTTGAAGTAGGTTCTAATCTTCATCCTGCTTTAAAGGCTTTAAATACTGCTAATAAGATAAAAAATGGTATAGGTGCTATTAGAAGTAGAAATAGTGGTGGAAGTAATAGACCTAATGAAAGTGGTAATGCTAGTGATGGTAATAATGATGATAATAGTAAAAGTCAAAATACTAATAATAATTTAGGAAATGTTAATGATTCTACTGATGATAATGCTACTAATAATAGAGGGGGTATTTTAAGTTCTATATTAGGTAATAATGCAAATGGAAATGGTAGATTTTCATCATTATTCAATTTTAGTGGCTTTGGACCAATTAATATGAAAGCTATGTTAATTGGTGGTTCTATTGCTTCAGTCTTTCTTTTTATTCTTATAATAATTATTGCAGTAGGTATCATTGCATTTTTTACTCCTTTTTTCGGTTTGGATGCTCATGCTGAAGATGGTATTGCTGAAGGCTTTTCTCAAGAAGAGCAGGATTATTATGATAGACTTGATGCAGTAAAGAGTCAATATGATGAAGAAGAAAAGGAATTTTCAGAAATGGTTATTACTTCGGCCTTTACAATTATGCAGCTTAATATACCTTCTTTTACTTATCAAGATATGACTACAAATAGAATGAGGGAGATTGCTGATTTAATGCTTAGTTCAGCTGAAAATGAAGATGGAACGATTACTTATACTGCTAAAGGCGAAGAAGAGGTTAAAGCAAGTTTGGCTACTTATTTTAAACAAGTAGATCCTACTTTAAGCAATGTGACTTGTCAGCGAATGGCTCAAGATGTTTATGATTATATTGATAATTATTATGAACTTATTGGTAAAGAAGAAGAAACAACTGCTTCTTTATGTGACTCTAATTCATATTGGTGGCCTATTGGTAGTTTAGATACTACAAGAGAAAATGGTGTGTTATTTGCTAGTGGTACTCCAGAGTCTTCGGTTTTAACTGCTTATTTTGGAGGTAATGATAGTGTTCATAATGGTAATCATGGAGCGATAGATATTTCTACTAGTAGTGGTATTGGCGTTACTAATGTTATCGCTGCTAAGGCTGGTACTGTTGTTTATCCTACCAGCGATTTAGAAACACAATTTCCTGATAATGGTAGTCTTAGTAATACCGATGGTGGTGGTTTAGGTAATTATGTTATTATTGAACATTCTGATGGTAATTATACAGTATATGGACATATGGCTCAAGGAAGCATTACAGTTAGAGCAGGTGATACAGTTAGACAAGGACAAGTTATTGGTAAGATGGGACATTCTGGTAGGTCAACAGGTGCACATTTACATTTTGAGGTAAGATCTGGTGGTAGATCTTCAGCCAATAGAGTTGATCCTTTACAATTTGTTAGTATTGATAATCCTAGACCTGGATGTGTTGATTTTTCTTTAACGGCAACTTCTTTATCTAGACAGGAATTTATTGCTAAGATGAATGCATATTGTACTAGTAGTGGTAATAGTAACTTCTGTAATAATTTTGCTAATAAAGCGGGAGAGGTTTATGATGTATCAGTTGATTCTTCTGTTAATCCAGAATTAGTTGTTGTTACTGCTGGTACTGAACAAGGTTGGAGAACTTGTGCTGGTCTTTATAATTTCTGGGGTATTGGTATTCCTAATGGACGAGGTTGTAGTGCTGGTCCACAGTTAACTTCTATGGCTCAAGGAATTAGAAAGTATGCAGAGACTATTGCTAATTATAGAGAAGGTGGTAGGTATGATAAGACTATCACTAATCGTTATAATGAAAGAGAAGCGGCTGGTTGTGATCCGGCAGGACATGGACTTCCTGGTAGTTTAGCAGGTATGCAATCCGTTTATTCTTGGGTTGGTAATTACCGTTATAGTCCTGGTAACTGGGGTCTAGGTGGATGTGTTTATTTAAACATTATTTATGGCTCTAATTATTGTTCTACTAAATCAGTTTGTACTAGTTATTCTAATTGTCCATCGTCATCGGCTACTACTGTTTGTGAGCAAAATGATTATACAGCATGGCAATTGCAAGAAAAGTTAGAGTTAAGAAGTGCTATATTTGGTTTATAGGAGGAGAATACTATGAAAAAAATAGAAAAAATAGAATTGGTGATAATAGTTATTTTGGTAGTAGTGTTTGGTGGTACTCTTATTTATTCAAGGCTTTTTGTAAATAATGCCGAAGAAAATAAAATAGATAATACAGTTATTGCTTTACAGGATGAAAATAGATTCTTTACAATTGATTCAGCGATTTCTAAATATATATCTTATGTAGCTAGTGGAGATACTGCTAATATTATTAAACTGCTTGATACTAATTTTGTTTCTAATAATAATATTACTTCTAATAACCTTTTTAATTATATAGAATCTTATGATACTAATTATGTTGGTAGTACTAGAGAAGTATATCAAGTTAGTTATAATGATAATATTTATAAATATTATGTAAAAGTTAGATTGCTTAATGAAGATTTTGTTTCTTCTACTTTTGTTAAAGATACTTATTTTGAAGTTACAATAAATGAAAATAATTTAACCTTTGCAGTTGCTCCTATTTCTTCAGTTATGTATTCTAATAAAATAGAGGAGGCTGATTCTAATAATGATTAATAAAGTAAAAGTGATTGTACTTATAATAATGATAGGCTTGTTTCTATTTCTAATTTTTAGTAATTTTCGAAATGTTAGTGATAGTATGAGAGAATTACCTAGTGAAGAAGAATTAAATGAATTTAATTCTGTTTCTTCTAAAAATGAAGTTAATACTTATGAAGTCAAAGATATTAGTAATGAACAGTTAGCGACTATATATTATTCTGACTTTAAAAATGAAGTGGTTAATTTTCCTGATGATATTTATAGTAAAATACGTAATAAGAGTGATATAACTTCTTCTGTTTTTGAAAGCTTTAGAAATGAACTTATTAATAATTATTATAGTAATACAGTTTCTTCTTATAATTTTAGAAATACTACTAATGGTAAAATATTAGAAGTAACAAATAATTATAATCAAAAGATAACATTTTATATTGATTCAGTTTTAAATTACGAAATTGAGTTAACATTGTAAAAATTTGTTTTCAAATTATAAAAATGTTGGTATAATAAGCGTAGATTTTAAACCTTAGATTTTAAATCAGTATAATGAGTATAAATGGAGGAGATTTTCATGAAGTTAAAATTTAGAGCCGATAAAGACGATGTAATGATTTTTCTTGTTTTTGCTGTCTTTTTACTTTATATTGTAGCGATAGGAATTGTTAATTTACATTCTTTTGCTACTCTAGGATATTTTAGTGGTCTTAATCCATTTCCAGCTTTTGCTCCTAAATTTTTATGGATAACTTTAATTGTTTATTTTGTAGCGTTAATAGGTATGCTTGTTAGTGTTAAGTCTTATTTCTTTGAAATGGAAAAAGGAATAGGTTTTACTACAGAGAAAAAAGATAAAGGTTATTCTAGATGGGCTAAAGATAAAGAGATGAAAGAAGAACTAGTTATGGTTACACCTGAACAAGAGACTAGTGAGGCAGCAGGTGTTCCTATAATATTAAAAGATCATGAAGCTTGGGTTGATAATGGTGAGTATCATACTTTAGTTATTGGTTCTACTGGTTCTGGTAAGACTCAAACTGTTATTAAGCCTACAGTTAAATTACTTGCTAAAGCAGGGGAATCTATGATTATTACTGACCCTAAAGGTGAGATTTATGAATCTACTGCTAATATGTTAAGAGATAAAGGGTATGACGTACAAATACTTAATTTCCGTGATCCACAAAATGGTAGTAGTTGGAATCCTTTATCACTTCCTTATAGAATGTATAAGAGTGGTAATCAAGATAAAGCCATTGAGTTACTTGATGACCTTGCTTTAAATATTCTTTATGATGAGTCTAGTAATAATAGTGATCCTTTCTGGGAAAAAACATCAGCTGATTACTTTTCAGGTGTTGCTTTAGGTCTTTTTGAAGATGCTAAAGAAGATGAAATTAATATTAATAGTATTAGTTTGATGACAACAGTAGGAGAAGAGAAGTTTGGTGGTTCTACTTATATTAAAGAATACTTTTCCTTTAAAGATCCTGCTGGGGCTGCTTCTATTAATGCTTCTAGTACGATTAATGCACCTAATGATACTAAGGGATCAATCTTATCAGTTTTTAGACAAAAAATTAAGTTATTTGCATCACGTGAAAACTTATCAGAAATGCTTAGTCATAGTGATATAGAACTTGCTGATATTGGTAGACGTAAGACAGCTTTATTTATAGTTGTTCAAGATGAAAAGAAGACATATCATTCATTAGTTACAATTCTTTTGAAACAATGTTATGAAACATTAATTGATGTGGCTCAAGAAAATGGGGGAGAACTTCCTATTAGAACTAACTTTTTACTTGATGAGTTTGCTAATATGCCACCACTAAAAGATGTTACAACTATGATTACGGCGGCTCGTTCTCGTAAAATTAGATTTACAATGATTATTCAAAACTATGCACAATTAAATCAAGTTTATGGTAAAGAAAATGCAGAGACTATTAGAGGTAACTGTGGTAATTTAATATATTTGATTTCAACAGAACTTGCATCACTAGAAGAAATATCTAAGATGTGTGGTGAGGTTAAGTCTAAGTCTGAAGATAAGACTGCTTCTACACCATTAGTTACTATTTCTGATTTACAGAGAATGAAGCAGTTTGAAGTTATTATCTTAAGAATGAGAAAACAACCATTTAAGACAAAATTTACTCCTGATTATAAACTTAATTGGGGTAAAGATTATCCTAAAGCTACATATCCTGTTAGAGAGAAAATGCCAGTTCATACTTTTGATATAAAGACTTTTGTTAAGGAAAAGAAAAAAGAAAAACTACTTGAGATGATGAATAGTGCTAATCCTAATGGTAATCCTTCTAATGGTTCGACACCAGGTTTTGTACCCCCTAATTTATTTGGAATAGGATCAGGACCTAGTAATCCAATGAATCAAACATCAAATTCTTCGCTTAGACCTCCTAGACAAGATAGACCTATTAATACTAATGATATACCAGCATTTTTAAATCCTAATTTAGAATCTAATAATCCTTCTTCTACTGCAAAGAAACCAGCTTTTGATGTTGATGAATTAGTTAAGAAGATAGATGCTAAGATTGCTGAGTTAGAAAAAGAAGAAGCGATGAATAAACAGAAACAACAACAAAAGATGGAAGCGATGAAAGCTAAAGAGGCGAAACCAGTTACTGATGTATCTCCAGTTAAAGAAGTGGTTAATAGTCCAATACCTGAAGTTAATAAGGAAGTAAAACCTGTTAAAGAACAACCTAAAAAAGAAGTTAATTTAAGTCTTGATGATGATGACGATGATGATTTCTTTGATGATTTCTTTGATGAGTAAAAAACTTTAAATTTTGTAATTTAAAGGTAATTTAGAATTGAAAATTAAAAATTTAGTGGGCGAATTTATTAAATTTGACCTGCTTTTTTGTTTTAATTTGTAAAGTTCATAATTTTACATATATTTAATTCTGTGTTATTTTAATTTTGTATTAACACGATTAGTATTTAAACAAAATTAGCGAAAGGAGATGATAGTTTAAGATATAGTATGGGATGTATTGATTATAGATATAAATCTAAGTCAAGATGTTTATTATGATTTAACAAGAAAATCGATTAATTTTGATTTAGATACTAATAAAATAAAAGAAGTATATCCTAAAACTTATACTAATGCTTATTATGAAATAAAGGAATATTTAGAAGATATTGGTTATAAGCATAGACAAGGTTCTGGATATATTTCTGTTCATGTTAAAACATTTGCAGAAGTAGAACAAGATATGATAGATTTAAGTAATATTTTAAATTGGTTAAAGTATTGTATTAAAAAAATAGATGTAACTAGTGTAGGCGATAGATATGATATGCTTGAAGTTATTAATGATTAATAGTAACACTTGCAAATATAAGATTAAAATTTAATTATAATGAGGAGTTGATTAAAAATGATGATGGAAATTTATTTTGACGAAGAAAAGTGTAAAAGGAATAATTATGATATTAATGAAAGATATAAGATTATAGATGATTTCTTTGAAAAAAATAATGTAAAGAAAATAGATAAAGGGGTGTATCTTGGTTCTAAAGATGACTTTGTAACCTTTTCGAAGGCCAATATAAATTTACCAAGGACTAAATGGTTTAGAGATATAATAGATAAGATGTATTGGAGAGTAGAAGGATTGTCCCCTGCTTATAGGGAGGACTGTATGGAAGCTTATTATAATTCTAGAAAGCACTTTTTAGCATTTGCTAAGAAAAAAAATATTAATGTAGAAGATATGAATTAGATATTTTGATGAAGAGGAATGTAGAGATTTAATTATCTTAAATTTCTCTTTTATTAATTTTAAAAAAATTAAAAAAATAGTTGACAAATTATTCTCTTATTAATATAATGTTAATAACAAGTTTAATTACTTGCTTATTTCTTAACTTATGTTATTAATAAAAAGTTAATAAGAGGAGGAGTTGTTATGAAAGTTGAGAATTTAAAAATTTATACTAAAGCTTTAATTATAGTAGATATGATTAATGGCTTTGTTAAGGAAGGAGTATTACATGATGAAGAAATTTCAAGAGTTATACCTAGACAAATAGAACTTATAAAAGAATATCATGATACTAATGGATTAGTAGTATTTATTCAAGATACTCATACAATAGACTCTACAGAACATAAGAGATTTCCTGATGTTCATTGTATTAAAGGTAGTGGTGAAGAAGAGGTAGTTTCTTTATTAAAACCTTTTACATTTTTGGATAATACTATTTGTATTCCTAAAAACTCTACAAGTTTTATGGAAGCAGAGAAGTTTAGAAAAGTCGTAGAAGATGCCACTAATATAAGGGAGTTTGATATAGTAGGTTGTTGTACTGATATATGTGTTTGTAATGGTTCTATTGGTCTTGCAAACTATCTTGATGAACATAATAGAGAGGCATTAATAAAAGTTCATCTTGATGCTATTGCGACATTTAATGAAAAAAATAGAAAAGAATATGTAGATTCAGCTTGCTTACTTATGGAACAACAAGGAATTCAGTTAGTTAAAAAAAATTAGATTTTGATATTAATATTTTTGATAAAAAGAAAGGAATGATATTATGATTAATAAAACAATGATGACTGATTTTTATGAATTAACTATGGCAGAGACTTATTTTAATGAAGGGAAGATGGATGAGATTGTTTATTTTGATGTTTTCTTCCGTAAGAATCCTTTTGATGGAGGATATACTATAAGTGGTGGATTAGAAGAGACTATTAACTATATTAAAAACTTTAAATATGATGAAGAGTTTATAAATTATTTGCAAGGATTAGGAAACTTTAGTGAGGAGTTTTTAAAATATCTTTCTACACTTAGGTTTAAAGGTGATATTTATGCTGTACCTGATGGAACTTTTGTCTTTCCAAATGAACCTGTAATGACAGTTAGAACTGATATAATTACGGCCCAACTTATTGAAACAGCATTACTTGCCAACTTTAATCATGCAGCACTTGTTACTACTAAGTCTAAAAGAATTACGAAAGAAGCTTCTGTCCCTGTTATGGAGTTTGGCTTAAGAAGAGCAAGAGGGCTAGATTCTGGTGTGGAAGCTAGTAAATATGCATATATTGGAGGTTGTGTTGGAACTTCTAACACATATGCTGGATATAAATTTGATATTCCAGTAATGGGAACAATGGCTCATTCTTTGATTATGGAAAGTGATGATGAGTATGAGGCATTCTTAAGTTATGCTAAGAGTAATAAAGATAACTGTGTATTTCTTGTAGATACATATGATACTCTTAGAAGTGGTATTCCTAATGCTATTAGAGTTGCTAAAGATTATCTTGTTCCTAATGGTTATAAATTTAAAGGTATAAGAATAGATAGTGGTGATTTAGCTTATCTATCTAAAGAAGCAAGGAAGATGTTAGATAAAGAAGGATTTACTGATACTACTATTTGTTTATCTAATGGTTTAGATGAATATACAATTAGAGACTTAGTTAGACAAGGTGCAGTTTTTGATAGTTTAGGAGTTGGTGATAATATTTCTGCTTCAAAAGAAAGAGTTGGAGGTGTCTATAAATTAGTAGCAGTAGAAGATGATAATAAAATAAGTCCTCGCATTAAAGTTAGTAATGATAGTGCTAAGACTATTAATCCTGGATATAAAAAAGTATATCGTTTCTATGATAAAAATACAGGCTATGCTTTAGGTGATGTTGTCTCTTTAGCGGATGAAGTAATAAATAAAAATCATTATACCTTAGTTCATCCTGTTGATACTTGGAAAAGACAAGAGCTTACTAATTATAATATTAGATCTTTGCTTGTTCCAATATTTAAAGATGGTAAATTAGTTTATAATGATAAAACTTTGTTAGAAAAAAAGAATTATTGTGATGATGAGTTTAAGACATTTTATCCTGAAGTTACAAGAATTGATAATCCTCATGAATATTATGTTGATTTATCAGATAAACTAAGAATGTTAAAAAATAAAATGATTGAAGAACATAAAAATAAGGTATTGATAAAAAAATGAGAAAAGAGAAATTAAAAGAATTAAATAATAGTTAAAGAACATAATTTAGATGAAAATGAATTTGTAAAATACTTTCTTTGTAGTTATGAGGAAGCTTTAGAACTGATTAATATGGCTTATATTAAAGATATTCAATCTAAATATGCTTTATAATTATCTAGAAATATATTAAGAGGTGATTAAATGAAAGAATATGGATTTGTTAGAGTAGGGGCAATTGTTAATAAATTAGTACTTGCTAGTCCTATTTCTAATGCTAAAGAGATTGTTAAAATGATTAAGGAGGCTTATAGTAAAGATATATCTATTGTTGCAACACCTGAACTTGCTCTTACGGGATATACTTGTGGGGATTTGTTTTTACAAGATCAGTTACTTAATACGTCTTTAGAAGCTTTAAAAATTATTCTTGATGAGACTAAGGATTTAGATATTATTTCTATTATAGGTATGCCTATAAGATGTAATAATCAATTGATAAACAGTGCAGTTGTAATAGAAAAAGGTGATATTCTTGGTGTAGTTCCTAAAAGTTATATACCAAACTATTCTGAATTCTATGAAAAGAGATGGTTTACTTCTAGTTTTGATTTAAGAAGTGATGAAGTTAAACTATTAGGTAAAAACGTACCTATTTCTACAAAGCTTCTATTTAGAGATAAAGAAATGAATGAGATTACTTTTGCAATTGAAATTTGTGAAGACTTATGGGCTGTGAATGCTCCTAGTAATAATCACTGTTTAAATGGAGCCTCTATTATCTTTAATTTATCTAGTAGTAATGAAATAGTAGGTAAACACAGTTATCGTAAAACTTTAGTCTCTTCTTCCTCTTCTAAAACAATATCAGGTTATGTCTATGTAAGTAGTGGAATAATGGAATCTAGTTCAGATTTATTATTTGGAGGAGCTTCTTTAATTTATGAAAATGGAAAGTTGTTGAAAGAAAATAAACGTTTTCTAATAGAGAGTAATTTGATTTATGCTGATATCGATGTCTTTAATCTAATTAATGAAAGATGTCGTAATAGTAGTTTTACTAGTAGTGTTTATAGTGGTGATTATAAAGTTATTGAAGTAGAAGTTAGTGATAAAATAAAGAAATTAGATAGAGCTTATAAGATGTATCCTTTTGTTCCTAATACTTTACAAGATGAAAGATTTAATGAGATCTTAGAAATACAAAGTAGTGCTCTTGCAAGAAGAGTTATGCAATTAAATTATACAAAATGTGTTATTGGAATGTCAGGAGGACTTGATTCTACTCTTGCTTTTCTAGTTATAGTTAGAGCTTTTAGAAAGTTAGATCTCGATACTAAAAACATTATTGGAGTTACAATGCCTGGATTTGGTACTACGGATAGGACTTATAATAATGCCATTAACTTAGTAAAAGAATATGGAGCGACTTTAAAAGAAGTTAGTATAAAAGAAGCCTCTTTATTACATATGAGGGATATTGGCTTAGATGAAAATGATAGAAGTGTTACTTATGAAAATATTCAAGCAAGAGAGAGAACGCAAATACTTATGGATATTGCTAATATGGTAGGGGGTATTGTTATTGGTACGGGTGATCTATCAGAACTTGCTTTAGGATGGTGTACTTATAATGGAGATCATATGAGTATGTATGCAGTTAATTCATCTATTCCTAAGACTTTAGTAAGACATTTAGTAGAATATGTTAAAAATAATAGTGAGGAAAAGAGAAAAAAAATTTTAACTGATATTTTAGATACTCCTATATCACCTGAATTGTTACCACCTGATGAAGCAGGGAATATCTTACAAAAAACAGAGTCTAGTATAGGTCCATATGTTTTACATGATTTCTTTTTATATCATTTATTAAGACATGGAACATCTTTTAAAAAAATATATTTACTTGCTAAATTAACATTTAAAGATAATTTTACTAATGACGAGATTAAAAAATGGTTAAAAGTATTTATTAAACGTTTTTACACACAACAGTTTAAAAGAAATGCTATGCCTGATGGGGTTAAGGTTGGTAGTGTGTCTTTATCTCCAAGAGGAGATTTAAGAATGCCAAGTGATGCTAGTTATGAGGAGATTCTTGAAGAATTAGATTAGTATATTGTTAAGAAGAAGGAGATAGTATGAAAGAAGTAAAAAATAAATTTGGTGAAGGAATTCTTTATCAAGAAAGAGATTTAAAAGGAAATATTTATGCGACAAGTGCTGCTTGTATGTCAGTATGGAGTGATTTGTTATCTTTTGCAAATAAATATAAAGAAAGGTTTGTAACTGAACCAGTTAAAGCTGATACAATTGTTGTTCTTGGTTGTCAAGTAACTGATTTAGCAGTATTAAATGATTTAGAAGTAGCGAAAAAATTACATCAAAAAACAGGTAAAGATATTTTTATGGGTGGATGTCTTGCTCAGAGAATGGATATTCCTCTTCCTAGTTATATCAAAAGATTAGATGTAGTTAGAGAAATAGGAATTCCACTTAATGATAGAAGTTTGGTTAACTATGAAAAACCATTCTGGGTTCCTGATTTTGAAGATTCTGAAGATAATTTGAAAGATGGTAATTTATTTAGAAATTATTATCCTCTAAAAATTGGTGCAGGTTGTCATGGTAAATGTAAATACTGTACTATTCGCCATACCAGAGGTGATAATTATGCATTAGTTGCAGAGAGTCAAATAGATGAGTTTTTAAATCATGAACATGTGGTATTAACTTCTGATAGTCCAACTGTATTACAGGTAAAATCTTGGTGTAAGATTGCTAAAAAATGTAATAAAGAAATATCAATTAGAAATATTGAACCACAAAACTTAATTCAGTGTAGGGAAGAATTATTAGATTTAGCATATAATGGCTTATTAGATATTGTTCACTGTCCTGTTCAAAGTTTTGATGAAGAGTTATTGAGAGTTATGAATAGAAATGTAGAAGCGACTAAGCAAGCGGTTTTATTGCTTCATGAATTAAAAGATAATGGGGTAATAACAGCGACTAATATTATTATTGATTATACAGTAGATGGAAAGTTATATAAGAATCATGATAAAGAAAAGTTAGCAGAAAACTTTAATTATTATTCATGGAATCCATATTTTGATGGAAATTTTGATATGGAAAGAGCGAAAACTAGATTTAAAAAGTATATTGTTAAACGGTGATGTATTATGAAAATAGGTATTTTTGGAGGTAGTTTTAATCCTCCTCATAAAATGCATAAACAAATAGCTTTAGATCTTATTAAAAATAATTATGTGGATAAAGTTATATTTGTTCCTACGGGTAGTAAATATAAATATAAAAATAATCTTTTAAGTGATAAAGTAAGATTAGAAATGTTAAAGTTAATGTGTTGTGATAATGCTACTTTAGAAGTTAGTGATTATGAATTAAAAGACCATGTTGTTTATACTTATGAGACTTTAAATTATTTTAAGAAAAAATATAATAATGACGAAATTTATTTTATTTGTGGTACTGATAATTTAAGTTATATAGATGAGTGGAAAAATGGTTTAGATATTTTATCTAATAATAAATTATTAATTATTAAAAGAAGTACTGATAATATAGATCAGTTATTAGTAAAGTTTAAAGATTATAAAGATAATATTATTGTTACTAATATTTTAGAAAATGAGATATCTTCTACTAAAATAAGAAAGGAAATAAAGAGCGGAAATATTTCTAATGTTAAAAATTATGTTGAAAAAGAAGTCTTTAATTATATAGTAGATAATAAATTATATCTTAAATAGTTACTTTAGATAAAATTTGTTATAATATTATTATGATTGGAGGCGGTATTTATGTTAGGAGCGATTATTGGAGATTTAGCAGGTTCTAGTTATGAAGTAGAAGAGGTTTCTTACTTTCGGAAGTATCATAAACCTAGGCCATATGATGAGAGAATAAAAATAATGGATAAGACTGTGCCTTTATTTCTTGATAATTCTTCTTTTACTGATGATACTTGTTGGACTTGTGCTATTTATGATGCTATTATTAATGGCAATTTTGAGTATGAGAAATATTTAAGAGAATATGGTATGAGAGAGTTAAATAAAGGGCAAGATATATATGGTAGAAGTAGATTTGGTAAGGGATCTGTAGAATGGCTTAAGGGTAATTATCAAGGTGAAAGTTATGGCAATGGAGCGGCTATGAGAATTAGTCCAATTGGTTTTTGTTTTGATTCATCCTCACAAATAAAAGAAGAAAGTTATAAGGCTACAATACCATCTCATAATAATATTGAAGCGCTAAAAAGTGCAGAAGCAGTAGCTATTTCTATTTATTTACTTAGATTTGGTATTGAAAGATGTGAATTAAAAGATTATATTGAAAATAATTATTATAAACTTGACTTTGATTTGGAAGAGTTAAGGCATAATTATACCTTTACTAGTAGATCTAAAGATTCAGTACCACAAGCATTCTTTATTTTCTTTTCTTCTAATGACTTTGAAGATGCGATTAGAAAGGCTATTTCTATAGGAGGAGACACTGATACTATTGCAAGTATTACAGGAGCATTAGCAGAAGCTTATTATGGTGTACCTTTGGAATTAAAAGAAAAACTTGCAACTTTACTTGATGAAGATACTTATAATTTATTAAAGAAAAGATACTTTGCCAAAAAAGAATATATATTGAAAGGGTGATTTTATGAATTTTAAAGAAATTATTCATATCTTACAATTAGGACAAAAAACAATTGCAACAATGGAGTCTTGTACTGGTGGTGGTGTAGTTAATGCTATTACTAATTGTGAGGGTGCTAGTGAGATATTAAAATTTAGTGCAGTAACTTATTCTAATGAATATAAAGTTAAGATGGGTGTTCCTAAAGAAGTTATTGATAAATATACTGTCTATAGTATGGAAACAGCAATAGAAATGAGTAAAACAATTTGTAATTTTGCAGATAGTAATTATGGTATTGGTATTACTGGTAAATTAAATAAAAGTGATCCTAATAATCCAACTGGTGATGATAATACTGTTTATATTTGTATTTATGATAGAGATAATAATAAATTTTATAAAGAGAAGATGACTGTTAATAAAGAAAGTAGAGAATTAAATAAAGAACATATTATAGATAAGATTATTAAAATGTTACTTGATATAATAAAGTAACATTTTAATAAATAATGTGTTATAATCATTTTATGAAAAAGAGGTGTAGTATGGAAAAAGTTTATAAGAGTGAAGAAGAGTTTTTAAAACATTATAATGCTAAAGACTTTGATCAGTTATCAATGACTGCTGATATTCTTTTAATAAGTGTATCTAGTGAAGAAGTTAATAACTATCGTAAAAATAGTAAGAAGATGATGAGTATTCTTTTAGTTAAAAGAAGTGATTATCCTTTTAAAGGTAAATGGTGCCTACCAGGAGGTTTTTTAAATCCTAAAACTGAAACTTTGGAGAGTTGTGCTAAAAGAGTGTTGAAAAAAGAAACTAATCTTTCTAATATTTATTTAGAACAGTTATATACTTATGATGCAATTGATAGAGATCCAAGAACAAGAGTAATATCAACCTCTTATATTGCTTTAGTTGATAAGAATAGATTAACAGAAATGATTAATCCTAATGCTTGTTGGTTTGATGTTATCTTAATAGAAGAAAAGAATAATATTGTTGATATTACTTTAACTAATGGAGATGAGACTATTAACTTATCAATACAAAAGATATTAAGAGAAAAGACTACTGATAGATATAGTTTTAAAGCAAGAAAAAATGTGTTAGCCTTTGATCATGATTTAGTGGTATTAGCAGGTATTGAACGGTTAAAAAATAAAGTTAATTATACTGATATCGTCTTTAATATGATGCCTGAATACTTTACATTAGGAGAATTACAGCAAGTTTATGAAGTAATACTTAATAAGAAATTATTAGATCCTGCTTTTAGAAGAATTATTAAAGATAAAGTAGTTAAGACTAATAAAATGAAAACAGGAGAAGGACATAGACCATCAGTATTATTTAAGTATAGGAATAAAAATGATTAAGATAAATAGAATAAAGTTATTTGTTAATGATAATTTAAAATCAAAGAAAATTGCCGATATTGTTAAATCTAAATTAAAAGATAATGGCTTTAAAATAGTTACTAAAAACTATGACTTGGGAATAGCGATTGGAGGAGATGGATCATTTCTTCGGATGGTTAAAGATAGTTCTTTTGATAGTAAATGTTATTATATTGGTATTAATACAGGTACTCTTGGCTTTGCGATGGGATTGAGTTTTGATGAGATTGATACTTTTATTAAAAAACTTACTTTAGAAGAGTTAAAGTGTGAAAAAATAGGAATAGGGGAAATAGAAGTAGAAACTAAAGAAGAAACTTTTAACCACTTTACTTTAAATGAGATTGTTTTAAGAGAACAAGAACTTAATACAGCAAAGTTTAAAGTATTAATAAATGATGAAGTATTAGAAAATTATGTAGGTGATGGGTTGTTAATTTCAACTTCTTTTGGTTCAACGGCTTATAATCTTAGTTTTGGTGGTTCTATTGTTTATAATACCTTCCATACTTTACAACTTACTCCAATTGCACCACTTAATTCTAAAAGTTATAGAAGTTTACTTAATTCCTTGATTGTTCCTTCTGATAAGATAATATCTATAAGACCAGAAGTTGTTAGTAAAAATGTTCTAATTACTATAGACGGTGATAATTATAAGTATAATGATGTAATAAGAGTAGATACTTATATAAGAGATAAAGAAATAAATGTTCTTAGAATGAATGATTATGATATGATTAAAAAAATTAATGAAAAATTCTTAAAATAATTATATTAGAGATATTTATGTACCTTAATAATATAATTATTTTTTTTAGTTTTTTTAGTTTTACCAATATATTTGTATTTACCATATTTTCTAATACTAAAAACATCTTCTTCTTTTAAAAGATAAGAAGGGTTAGTAATAATGTTATAATTTAAGATGACTTCTTTATTTTTAAATTTTTCTTTTACTTTACTTCTTGATAGGTTAGTAATATTTGCAACGATAGTATCTATTCTTTCACTTTTAACGATAAATTCTAGTTCTTTAAACTTTCTTTTATAGTCTTTTAAAGTGTTTATATCCATTTCTTCCAGTTTAATATAACTATTTTTAATTTTTGTAAAATTTGTTAGAAAATAATTTTTCATAGATGATAGTAAATAAAAATAATAATTGTTATTATCTATGATAATGTCTCCAAAGACACTTTTGTTTATATCTAGAGAAAAGATACTTCCTAAAATGTCTTGGTGTTTAAAATTATCTTTAGTGATAATTTTAAATAATACTACTTCAGGTATTTTATTTTTATAAAGAATCATTTTTTCACATTCAGGGAATGGTTTAAATATATTATATTCATTCTTTTTAAAATATTTAGTTACTTCTATTACTTCATTTGGATCAAGAAAAAATGTATAATTATCATTTCTTAGTTTATCTATATTTTTCTTTATACTGTACATAATCTTATCCTTTTCTTTTTACAAATACTTTTTCTTTATTTATATAATCTATAAGTTCTTTACCATTATTTATTTCATCTATAGGAAAAATAGAATTATCATTTAGTATTTTAGCACATTCTACTTTTTGATATTCTTCTATGACACAGTTTAATCTATCAATAGCATCTATTTGGGTTTTTGATACTCTTTTAGGAATTGTAATAAAGGCATAATCTACATGTTCACTACTAGGTGTAACATTAACAAATGTTGCAATGCCTATTTTGGCAAGAGCCCAGGAAATTTCAAAAATATCTCCTTTTATTAAACTTTTATCTAGTTTTTTTAATAGCCCTTGTTCTTTTAAAAATGGTTTTATTAATTTAGGATGTTCAAACTTAATAGTTGGATAAGGAAAGATAATTGTATCTTTACCATTAATAGGTTCTTTATAAAATAAAATTATTCTTATTTCATTAAAGTTATTTATAATCCCTTTATATATTTCAATTGCATTTGACATAATTTTTCCTCTTTTCCAAGTGTTAATATTTTATCACATATTTCTTTTTTTTTAAATTTATTGTATTATAAATTTAATAGATAATTTCTATATTATATATTTATTATAGAAGGGAGTAAAAAATGAGAGAGTATATGAGAGAATATATTAAAGAAGTAGATAAAAAGATTAGTGATAATCATAAATTTAGTAATGAAGAGATAGAAGACTTTCTATTTAAAATGAACCTTTTTCAAAGAGAGAGGGTTATACATTTAGGTATAACACTTTCTTATGTCTTTTTTACAATTTTATTTTTGTTTTTAACTAAATATATTTTTATGATGTTTATTATTTTCTTTATTTTACTTATTTTTGATGGGTTTTATGTATATCATTACTTTTTTTTAGAAAATAGTGTTCAGTATATGTATAAACAGTATGATAAAATGAAAAAAGGTAGTATAATTAAAAAGAATAGGAAAGAGGGATAATATGAATTTACAAGGGAAAATTGCTGTTGTAACTGGTGGTGCGATGGGAAATGGTAAAGGAATTGTAGAGTCTTTACTTAAGGCAGGAGCCTCTGTTGTTATATTAGATAAGTCAACTGAGTTAACTAATACAGTTAATGAACTTGGTTCAAAAGGGTATAAAGTGTTAGGTATTAATGTTGATATAAGTAATAAGAACTTATTAGTTCAAGTTGTTGATATTATAAAAAAATACTATGATCATATAGATATATTAGTAAATAATGCAGGTGTTTGTAAGTTAGAGACATTTGAAAAGATGACTGATGAGTTACGAGATTTACATTTTGATATTAATATTAAGGGAACTTGGGATGTTACTAAAGTATTACTTCCAATGTTAAGAAGTAGTGGTAAAGCTAGTATTATTAATTTATCTAGTGTTACTGGTCCTATGGTAGCGGATTCAGGTGAAGTTGCATATGCTACTACAAAAGCAGCGCTTATTGGTTTTACTAAAGCTTTGGCGCGTGAAGAAGTAGAACATGGTATTAGAGTTAATGCTATTTTACCTGGTTATATTAGAACACCTATGGTTGACGGTATGGCTAAAGAGACTAATCCAACTGATCCAGAGAGTGTTATTAATGGTATTGCAAGTGCAATTCCTATGAAAAGATTAGGAGATCCTAGTGAGCTTGGAGAACTTGCATGTTTTCTTGCAAGTGATTCATCTAGTTATATAACAGGTACTAGTATTGTTATTGATGGTGGTTCAACATTACCAGAAACTGTTATAATGGGTGTTTAAATATGTTTTAGGGGGAATTTATATGATTGAAGGAAATAGAGTGGAAGTTTATCTTTCTGATGAGTTGAAAGCTAAGAAAAATTTATTTAAAATAAAAAAAGATGCTAGAATTAATGGCGGTCATGATAAGTGTTTTAAATTTATAAATAGTTATTATGATTTAAAAGTTAATTTTGCAGATATAAGTAATTTTTCTATAGATTATGCTAATTATGGTCATCTTTCTTTTTCTATTGCTACACCATGGTTGTTAATTTCAATTCCTGAAGTGGTTAGTAATAGTCATTTAGAAATACTTAATAGTATTATGGAAGATTTAGATGGTAATGCTTTAGCAATATATGCATATATTAATAATGTGTTAGAGCAGTATATTATTGATGATACTTATAAAGATAATAAAGATATGTTAATTAAAGTCTTAAAGAAAAAGAAACTTGTTTAAGCTTCTTTTTTTAAATTATTTTCAAGTATTGTTAACATTTCATTTTTCATCTCATCAGTTGAATTATTCCAAATTATTTCCATGAATACTCCCATACCAGGTAAAGTAACTTCATCTTTTGATGCAATTGATTCAGTTATTGCTTCCTTAATACTTTCTTTATTATCGTTTTTAAAGTTATTTAATATATAATCTTTTATACTCATAAAATCATCCTCCTAGACATATCTTTACCAAAATTTATTAATTTATACTATATTATTTTCGTCTTTTCATATATAATTTAATTAGGAGGGATGAAAATGTCAACAGGATTGATTATTGGAATAGTAGTAGTTGCTATTATTGTTATTTTAATTATTTGGTATGTAGTTACATATAACTCTTTAATTGCACTTAGAAATAGGGTTAAAGATCAATGGAGTCAAATTGATGTTCAACTTAAAAGAAGAGCTGATTTAATTCCTAATTTAGTAGAGACTGTTAAGGGTTATGCTAAACATGAAAGTTCTACTTTAGATGCTGTTATTAATGCAAGAAATAGTTTTAATACAGCATCAACTAAAGAAGAAGAGATAAAAGCTAGTGGTGAATTAACAGGTATGTTAAATAGACTATTCGCTCTTGCAGAAGCATATCCTGATTTAAAAGCTAATCAGAACTTTATGTCACTACAAAATGATTTAAGAGATACTGAAGATAAGATTAGTACTATGAGACAATTTTATAATGATACAGTACTTACTTATAATAATAAAGTACAATCTATTCCTAGTAATATAGTTGCAAGTATTGCTCATTTTAAAGAAGAAGAATTCTTTGAAATAGATGAGAAAGACAAGGAAGCACCTAAAGTATCATTTTAAGACTTGCTAATAGCAAGCTTTTTTTCTAAGAGGAGTGAATGATTATGAATAAGGGAGTAAAAGTAGGGGTAGTTATTTTTATATTTTTAATAGTTGCATTAGTTTTTGCTGTTTCGATGACTGATAGTGAGCCTACTGATAAGTTTTTAAGTGAGATAGAAATACAGGAAGATGGTTCTATTAAGGTGAGAGAACTTATTAAGATGAATGGGGACTTTAATGGTATGGAACGTGATGTTAGTTATGCCAGTTATAATAATAGACCATATAGTGGTGATATAAGTGCTATTGAGGGAAATAGCGATTTATATGATGGTAGTGGTATTACTGATGTTAGTGTTGGTTCTATTAGTGACGATGGTGATCTTACTTTTGATGACTTTAATAGAAGTGTTAACTATTTTGATGAAGTTAATTTTGCAAGTAATGGAGAATCTTCTAAATATACCTATAATACTTTTATGAATGAAATTAATTTAAAACTTTTTAATCCTAGTGATTTAGATGAAATCTTTTATATAGAGTATACTGTTACTGATGTAGTAGTTGTTCATAATGATGTTGCAGAACTTGCCTGGAATACTTTAGGTGATGGTTATAGAGAAAATATTGGAGATTATGAAGTTAAAGTAATACTACCTAATAGCGATAGTGATTATAGAGTATGGTTACATGGACCTTTGAATGGAGAAATAGAAAGAACTAGTAATAGTGAAGCGATTGGTACGTTTAACTTTTTAGGAGCATATAATCCTGTTAGTATTAGATTAATATTTAATAAAGATTTAGTACCTAATGCTACTAAAATGAGTGGTTTAACTGCTAAAGATGCTATTATAGATTATCAGGCTAAATTAAGTGATGAAGCGAATGATGAAAGAGAAAAAATTCAAAGACAAAATATGACTTTAATAATAGTAAGTAGTATTTGGGGTGTTATTGCTATTTCTCTTGCAGTTGGTGTTTATTTAAGAGAAAGAAAAATGAAGAAAACTGCCTTTAATATGGAATATTTTAGAGACTTTCCTGCAAGTTATGGTCCAGAAGTATTAGAGTATTTATTAGATAAGAATGTAACAGAAAAAAGTTTATCGGCAACAATATTAAATCTAATATATAAGAAAGTATTAAAAGTAGAAAAGATTGATAATAAGAGAAAAGATGATTATAAACTAATATTACAAGAGTATGATGAATCTAGTTTAACTGAAACAGAAAAGATAGCATTAAATTTAATTATCAATGAGGTGGGTAATAGTAAAGAAGTAGTATTATCTCATATAAAAGAGCATTGTTCTAGTTTAAGTAATGCTAATAGAGTAATGGATTTATATAATGATTTTGTTAAGACTAGTAAAACTTTAGGTAAAAGTGAAAACTTCTTTGCTAAGACTCCAGGGTTAGTAGCATTTACAGTTATTTTTAGTTTACTAGGACTTATTTTAACATTTATTAGTTTTACTTTAGATTTATCTTGGCTAGGAATAATAATTATTATTCTTATGATAGCATTAATCATCTTTGTAGTAACTAGAAAGTTTTATACAAAGAAAGGTGCGGATGATTATGCTAAATGGATGGCTCATAAAAGATTTTTAGAAGATTTTAGTAGATTTAATGAAAAAGAGTTACCTGAAGTAACTCTATGGGATAAATATTTAGTTTATGCAGTTGTCTTAGACTGTGCTGATAAGTTATCTAAAGAGATGGAATTAAAGATGCCAAATATGGATACAAATGATACTGCTTATGTAGGTTATAATCCATTAATGACTCATTATATTATAACTTCTAATATTTATTCTAGTATAAATAGTGGTATTCATACTGCCGTTGCATCATCACGTTCCTCAATCGCTGCAAGTCAAGCTTCAAGTGGCGGAGGCTTTGGAGGAGGCTCTATTGGTGGTGGAGGTTCCTTCGGAGGTGGAGGCGGCGGAGGCCGTTTCTAATCCTCAAGAAAACATAAAATAATTTTAATAATTACATAAGTATTTTCTAAATAACAAAAGTGGGTACAATTAGGAAAGATGATAAGCTCACTATTTGTTATTTTTTTGTGCATTAATTTACCATCTTTTAGGGGTGTATCTATATCTTTTTCTCCCCAGAGTATTAGAGTATTGGTATTAATAGAGGATAGATACTTAGTAAGGTCTAGATTGACAATATTTTTAAAAGTCTCTCGCATATTTTCATCTAATGATTGATAATCACTACTTGAAAACTTATTGAAAAGATATGTTTTAAACTTGTGTTTAAGCTTTTTAGGAAGATAATTGGCAATACTTTGTAGAGTCTTATATAGTTTTAATCTTAATTTTTTCTTTAAAGTCATCTTAGGTTTTATACCAGCGCTGTCTATTAATATTAGATTTTTAATAGGAATATTATATTTAGAAGATAGAAGTATGGCAATTCTACCTCCAAAAGAATGGGCAATGATATTAGAATTAGATATATTTAAGTCATTAAGAAATTTAATTATTATTTTAGTATAATCATCCATAGTAAGATTATAATTAGGAAAGGTGGTATTTCCAAAGCCTGGGTAGTCTATTATATATACAGTATAATCTATCATTAAAATATTAATTATTTCTAAGAAGGTATTTCTTGTTTCTCCCCAACCTGGTAATATAACAATAGTATCTTTTCCCTCTCCATATTTTAAATAAGATAATTTTATATCTTTATAGTCAATAGTCATATACAACACCTATTATAGGATATGTAACTGAAGTAAGATTGTTTATGGAAATTTATTGTCAAAGTTTGGTCTATGTGTTAATATTGTAATAGATAAGATTGGGGAAATAGACGAATATATAAATAAAGTATTAAAAGTAATAATTTGGTAATATTAAAAATAGAGGTGTATTGATGAGAAGATTATTATTAGAAACAAGTTTTAGTAAAATATATATAATAGTAATGGTTGTAATAACTCTATTAATAGTAGGAGGATATTTCTCCTATGCCATGGGGACTTATGTCAAGAAAGTGGACACATTTTAGAGGGGGTTTTTATAAATTT
>CAMMBX010000004.1 GCA_946494345.1 uncultured Mycoplasmatota bacterium
TTATAAAAAAAGGCTGTAAAGAAATCAATTACTTAATTTCCCGACAGCCCCTTTTCTTATACTTACAAATACTATTTAACTTGCACTCTTCACAATTAGGACTAATCGCTTTACAATGATATCTTCCAAATAGAACAAGCTGTAAATGTCTCTTAGCCCAGTCTTCTCTTTTAAACTTTCTTTTTAACTTTTCTTCTACTCCTCTTACATCATCACTATCTTTAGCAAGACCTAAACGCTTAGAAACTCTTTCTACATGAGTATCAACAGCTATAGTAGGAATATTATAAAACTCCCCTAAAAACACATTAACAGTCTTTCTACCTACACCAGGCATGGCTTCTAAACACTTTCTATTAGTTGGAACTTTACCATTATATATAGATACTAATATCCTAGCAATCTCTTTAACATATGAAGCTTTTTTTCTAAAAGAACCAAGTGGTCTCAATATCACTTCAACATCTTTAATATCAGCATTCATTAACTTCTCTAAAGTACTATATTTACCAAACAACATAGGAGTAACACTATTAACTCTTTTATCAGTAGTTTGTGCACTAAGTACAATAGCAATTAAAAGTTCGTAATCATTATTATAATTAAGTTCACACTTAGGATGAGGAAACAACTCATCTAAATAATCTTCTATTACTTCAACTCTATTCATCTTCATCATCAAACCAATCATAGTCAAAAACTTCTACTGGTTCTTTTAACTCCTTACTTTTTTTATTTAAAAAATGTTTAACATCTTCTTTTGTTTTTATCCCCTTCTTATCCCATTCATAAAGTATTTTATCAATATATCTAATACTAGATACTCCATTTAACACCGCTTCTTTTACTGCTTCTACAATTACTCCACTATCAAAAGTAGCAGCCCAAGCTTTAATAAACTCTAATTCACTAGGGCTTAAGGTTCTTCCAAATTCTTTTTCAATTACAGAAAAAATACTATCATCAATAGAAACTTCATTATTTTTAATAACTTCATCACTAATAATAGCAGCCATTCTCTCATAGAACAAAGATATATCTATCTTCTCTTCACCAATACCTTTATCATTTTTAAAAGTATCTATTAGAAGCAACTTTTTATCCGTAAGAGAAGAAATAAACTTTAAAATATCTTTAATGCTTAATCCTAGTTCTTCACTCATACTTTTAGGATCAAAAGTAAAAGTATTACCTTTATCTTTTAAATACATCAAAAACATAAACTCTTCTAAACTAATATTCAATTTTTTATATTCTTTAAAAAAAAGAAGAGGTACAACTATATTCTTACTTTCAAGCAAACTAATCAACTGTTTTTGTTTCATTACAGTCCTCCTTTTTGATTAAATTAATTCTAGTATATATTTTTTTAGCAAATAAAAGCAACTGTTTTTTTTCATTAACTACTTCTCCTTTTAAAATAGCTTTTTCAATATTGTCCCACAGTTTACTTATAATAGGACCATCCTCAATTTCTAAATAATTCATCAAATCATAAGTATCAATAACAATGTCATTTCTTTTATGAATAGGCATTTCATTATAAATATCCATAATTCTCTTCTTATCAATACCCATAATCTCTCCTGCAACAGTACAAGGATATAAATCATAATAATATAACGTTTCATTCAAAAGGGGATTATATAACATAGCATTTCTAATATCTTTCATTAATTTTAATTCATTTCTTGTAAATGGATATATCGAATCCACATCTAAAACTGTCCATATACCTATAACTTGGCTACATGGCTTCACTTTATTAATTTTATCCAAATATAAAACACTAATTAAATCAAGTTCTCTTATTAATGAAAGTCCTTTCTCTATATTAGGGCTACTAAATATCTTATCTAATTCTTCTTTTTTTCTATTAATAGAAAGCTCCTTAAGTAGATACTTAGATTGTCTAATCGCTTCTTTAACTTCTAAAGATAATTCAAAATCTAAGGTAGTGGCAAATCTAATAGCCCTTAATATTCTAAGTGAATCGTTCTTAAACGACTCTAAAGGATCACTAACAGTTTTAATTATTTTATTATTTATATCATTTTTACAATTAAGTAAATCAATAATATTACCTGATTTATCCATACAAATAGTATTAATAGTAAAATCTCTTCTTTTTAAATCTAATTTTAAGCTATCCACATAATTAATAGTATCAGGATGTCTATTATCTAAATAAATACCATCATCTCTATAAGTAGTTATTTCAAATTGAATATTATTTATGTAAACTGTTATACTACCATACAGCTCATTATCTACATTAGCATTAGGAAATATTTTAATTAGATCTTTTGGTTTGGCATTAGTAGTAATATCAACATCATTAGATTTAATGCCCATTATATAATCACGAACAAATCCCCCTACAATATATGCTTCATAAGAATTATCTTCTATTAAATTTAAAACTTTTAAAGCTGTCTCTAACATTATTTATATCACTGCTTTCTATATATATTTTACCATTTATTAAGATTTTTTAAAAGTAATTGCCACAACTCCCCACTGCTTTTCATCTTCTTTTGTGTAAAATCTTGCCATTAAGTTTAACCATTCTTCCTTAGTAAAATTATTTAAGTAAAGTCTTTCCATTTTATATTTATTAGCTAAAGAATCAAAAGTGTCAAAATAGTCTAAGTACATAACCTTTGCTCTAATTTCTTCATCATCGTTAGGCCTTCTAAGAAATATTAAAGTATCTCCTACTTTTAAGTTCCTTCTTTTAGGATCATTAAGTCTAACCTCAACATCCTTCTTACCATTTTTAACAAGGTCAAATATATCACTATCTAAATGTATAAACATTTCCATAATAACACGCTCCATAATATTAAAGATATAATATTAACAAGATAAAACTTTAATTTTAAGGTTTTATGTCTAAAAAGAAACATTCCTAAAAATCCTCCTAAAGCTCCTCCGAGTACACTAAAAAGAAATAGAAGTTTTTCGCTAATTCTATAACAATGCTTATATGCTAGAAATTTATCTACTCCATAAAGAATAAACAGTATAACATTTATAACAACTAAATATATTAACATAAAGAAAAAAGCCATTTCTGGCTTGATTCTTAATTTTAGTTTACTGCATCTTTAAGAGCAGAGCCTGCTTTAAATGAAACGGCATTTCTAGCTGCTATTTGAACAGTAGCACCTGTTCTAGGATTACGTCCTTCACGAGCAGCTCTTTGAGATACACCAAATGTACCAAATCCTACTAATGTAACTTTATCACCATTAGCTAAGGCCTCAGTAATAGTTTCACAAAATGCATCAATAGCACGAGTTGCATCAGCTTTAGTTAATCCAGCTTTTTCTGCAACAGCTTCAACTAATTCTACTTTTTTCATTTATAAAACCTCCTATTAATTTAAGCATATATCTTGCTTACATAATAAGGATAGCATGAAAGCCTTTCTAAATCAATGATTTTTACTGATTTTTACATCAATTATTTGGTATTTGTAACACTTGTCCAATAGAAAGTAAATTAGATGTTAGATTATTTAAATTTTTTATAGTATCAACAGTAGTACCAAAACGATTTGCTATACTCCACAAACTATCACCTGAGGCTACTGTATATGTAGTATAAGTAGGATTATTTGGATTATTAGAACCAGTAGTTGGTATAATCAAGACTTGTCCAATAGAAAGTAAATTAGATGTCAAATTATTTGCAGTCTTTAAATCGTTAACGGTAACTCCAAAACGATTAGCAATACTCCATAAGCTATCACCTGAGGCTACTGTATATGTAGTAGGAACTATTTCGCTATCTTCATTATCTTCTAAATCATCTCCTGCACTAATCCCTGGTATTATTAAAGATTGTCCAACACTTAAAGTATCAGTAGTAAGAACATTAGCATCTCTTATTTCTTGAACTGTAACTCCGAAACGCCTTGCTATACTCCAAAGACTATCTCCTCGTTCTACAGTATAATAAAAGACTGCTCCATTATTTTCATCTTCACCATTATCTTCTTCTCCACTAACACCCGGTATAGTTAATACTTGACCTACACTTAACACATCATTAGTTAAGTTATTAGCATCTCTTAAAGCTTGGACTGTAACACCAAAACGATTAGCAATACTCCACAAGCTATCACCTTTTACTACAGTATAAGTAGTAGATGGTCCTGTAATATTATCATTACCTTCATTACCACTACCTACTCCTGGGATTATTAAAACTTGCCCTATACTTAAAGTATCACTAGTAAGATTATTGGCACGTCTTAAATCATTAACACTTATTCCATAACGACTTGCTATACTCCACAAACTATCTCCTTTTTGCACAGTATAAGTGACATTACCACTTGGAGGAACAATTTCATTACCTTCATTACTACCAGGTATTCTCAAAATTTGTCCAACACTTAACACATCACTAGTTAAGTTATTAGCATCTCTTAAAGCCTGAACTGTAACCCCAAAACGATTAGCAATACTCCATAGACTATCACCTTTTACTACAGTATAGAAGTTATTACCACTGCCCTCAGGAGGAGTATAAGGAACACCAGCATACTCTGCTATCGCTCTAACTACCGCTTCCACATAGTTTAATAAATCATTTTGCAATTTAACTCTATCATTAGCATTATCAATAAAACCATATTCTACTAACACTGACTGCATAGGAGTAGTTTCTCTAATAATGTAATAGTAGTCTTTTGATGGATCTTCAGGAAGTCTTCTTTGATAGTATTTACGCATAATTTGTCCTTCACTACCTATTTCTTCCAAGATAGATTGTGCTAAAGTAGAATTATTACGTAAAGCATAAATAACTTCAGCACCTTCTCCACCTCCAGCATTTATATGATTAGATATAAGTATAGCATTAGGACTACCACCAAAAGCTTCATTAGCACGTCTAAGTCTTTCTGTTCTACTAATATTCTCATCATAATCTCTAGTTAAAACAACAGGTATACCTAACTCTTTTAATCTATCAGCCATATATAAAGAAGCTTCTAATGTAAAATCTTTCTCTTGTAAACCACCACTTACAGCACCTGGGTCCGCACCTCCATGTCCAGCATCAACAACCACACCAGTTACTCTTCGCTCATTCATAATATTCACCTCTACATTAAAATATGTAAAAAGCCCTTTTTTGCTACTATTTATAAACATTAAGCTTAATAAAACTAAATATATCTCAAAAAATAAAAGATTTTCTAATAACGAAATATTAACAACAATAAAAACTAACTTAGAAAATTTGATAAAGGTGTATTTCCTAAAATGAAAATTAGTATCAATACTAAATTAAATACACTAATAGTAAAATTTACAGAAAAAGAAAAAAGCCTTTTCGCTTTTTAGAAATAAGGCTATTTTTATACAACAATATTATAATGTTTCGTAATTCATTGCTAATTGAGTTTTAAAAAAGGACTGTCATTGCCCAAATTCATTATTGGCTCTGCCAATATCGTAGTGGGTTACTAAAATGCCATTTTAGTTTATTATTACTCAAGTAAAAAGCATTCATTATCATTACATATTATTTCTATATTGCCTTGATAAATTTTATAACACTTTCCATAAACTTTATTACCCTCAATATAAGAACCATCTGGTAATCCATAAATTAATCTCTTATAAGACTCATCTAAAATTGATTTCATTTGAATCATATTATCATTATTTATATCAAAATGAGGTTCTATATTAAATTCAGTCAAACCTAATCCCACCAATATACATGGATTAGATAAATCATTATCATCCTCGGGACTATTAAATACAATATCTGCAGAATTGATAGCACCTGCACTAATACCAACGATAGTTGAATCCAACTTTTTAATATATCCTTTTAAATTTATTTCATTAAAAAATTGATTTTGAATATATGTATTTCCACCACACAAAAATATCAATGAACTATTCTTTAAAACTTCAGAAATTTTAGTTTTGTTTCTATTATCTAATATTAAATATTCATCAAAAGATAAACCAGATAATTTTAATGCTTCTATATCCATTTCTAAAAATTTATCGTTTTGTTCAAAATTAAATGGATTACTAGCAATTAAAACAAACTTTTTATTACTTTTTAAACTATTTTTCATATTTAATAAAAATTGATTTTTTGAATAAAACTCTACAGGTATTTTTTTCCCATTTTCCTTTTTTATTCCACCAATATTACTAGTCAAAAATAAAACCATTATTATCACCATATAACTATAATTAAAAATCTACTTATATAAATAAATTAATTTATTTTTTTTATTTCTTTATACATCCTCGAATGAAATCCTTCCTTCTCATAAAAATAAATAGCATTAACATTATAAGCAAAAACATCAATTAATATATATTCACAACCTAACGATTTAAAATACTTCTCCATTTCATTCATCAAACCTTTGCCAAGTCCCTTTCCTCTTGCTTTAAAAGAAACAATCAATTCCGTAATTTCCCCTCTTTTTGGACATTTATAATCCAAATAATCTTTATCATCATAAGGGAAAATACATCCCATAATTAATCCTACTGCTTTATCATCTTCAACAGCAATATAACACTTACCATTATTTTTATTAACTTCCTCTAAGTCAATTAATGCCATCTTCTCTCTATAATCTTCACCAACTTGATCTAAGCAATCTTTATCAATTGACACAATATATTCTTCCAATTCCACAAGCAAATCTCTAACATCTTCCAAATACTTATCTTCATATTCAATTATTTTCATGATTCAAACTCCTAACGCATTAAACTACATAACAATTATAACATCATTTACTTATTGATATATCAACAACTCTACTATTTCTTTATCATAATCATATAACTCATGTTTACCTTTTTCAATAGTAATTAATTCTAAATTATTTCTTAAACAAAACTCTCTAATATCATTATAAGAAACAGTTTTATCCATCATTCCTTGTATAATTGAAACATTTCTAAATTTAGAATTTCTAATCTCTTTATCACTATTTTTAAATTTTAAATAAGAATCTTTATATATTTTAATATTATTATATAATGGCATATATTCATTAGTATCAAAATAATCAATAGATATACCTGACTTTGATTCCATTATTTCACAAAAATTAATAGCAGGACACATTAATATTTTTTTCTATATCATTACTTCTTATAATAAGTCTATTTAAAATAACATATCCTCCAAAACTAGAACCAAATAAACATATAGGAACATTATAATTATCTTTAGTATATTTAATTACTTCTTCTAAATATTCTATACACAAACTCAAATTAAATAAAGAAAAATAAGTTTTATCATCACCATGACCTGGAAAATCAAAAGAAACAACACCAACATTATTATTTAATAAATCTTTGGAAAATCTATTAACTAAATTTTTATTACTACCTAAGCCATGACAATAAATAGCAATTTTCTCTAACTTATTAGCAGGAATATATTCAATAATATTAATCCTGTTATTAATTAATTTTACATTATTATTTAACAAGTTTCTTATTTCTATTGGCCTATAATCAACAACTTCTACTGATACACATTTATGCTTACTGGAATCAAAAGAACCATCAAGTTTAGCATTATGAATATGTCCATGTATATTAATATAATCATCAGGTATCTGATTATCTTCTAAAGGTCTATGAGATAATATAATTTTATATTCATCTAACCTAATCTTAGTAGGTGCAACTTCTAAACCAATATTATTATAGAAGTTTATTGACTTACCATCATGATTACCTCTAACTAAATATATTTTTCCATTAAGTTTACTTACAAAGTCACTTATATTATCACCTAACAAAAAATCTCCTAAATGATAAACAATATCATCTTTATCTACAATACTATTCCAATTATTAATAATACTCTTATTCATCTCTTCTATATCTTTAAATGGTCTATTACAATATTTAATTATATTATTATGATTAAAATGTGTATTTGCAATTAAATATATCTTATTCATATCAACCACCTAAAAATAAGATAACATATCACAGTTATCTTATCAATTAAAATATACTGAACCAGGACAAAAAACATTTTCAATTAATTTATAAATTTCTTTATCACCATCATGAGTTGGAGCGTAAATAACAAAAATATATTTACCTATCTCCTTATCATATCTCATATTATAATTTAATTCATATAAAACATTTTGATAAGAAACAGAAATATTATAATAAACAATATCACCATAACTAGAATTATCATAATTAATATCTTTAAATACAACACCTATATCTTCCAATGTTTTTAATCTATTAATAAATTCTTTAATAGAATATTTTTCTAACTCTCTATTAGAAATATCTATATTATCATTTAATAAAGCCTCTATTTCTATATAATCATAACTTTCTAAAAGAGAAAACAAATCCCTAGTCTTATTATTTATAATAATAGTTGTATAAGATGGTAAATTTTTAAATCTTCCCGACTCTCCAATAGACAAAATAATAAATGGAGACAAAATTAATAATGTAACTAAAAGTATAACAATTAACCTTCGTTTAAATCTATTGTTATAGTACTTAATAGACTCAGTTATAGTAGCATTATTCTCATCTTTTAAACCTAACTCTCCATTAAGTAACTCTGTAACACTAATACCTAAAATAGCGCATAATTCATTAAGGATACTTATATCAGGGCATCCCTTTCCACATTCCCATTTTGATATAGTCTTAGGACTAAGATTAAGTAAATCTGCTAAATTCTGTTGAGTAAGGCATTTATTCTTTCTTACTTTCTTAATTAACTTTCCAATTTTTTCTTGATTCATATTCTTCACTCTCTTTCTTAAATAAAGAATATAAAATAATACCTAAAATATACACCCACTAATAGTAGAGTTTAAAAAAAGCATAGGTTTATTTAACTATGCTTTCATTAAAAATGCTAAATAACCACGATATGCTTCATAAATATCTACTTTACTAGTAACTTCATAAGGAGCATGCATATTTAAAACTCCAACTCCTGCATCTATTACTTTAACATCATAGTTAGCAAGGATATAGGCAATAGTACCACCACCACCAGCATCTACTTTACCAAGTTCAGATATTTGATAACTTACATTATCACTATCTAAAATATTTCTTAACTCTGCAATAAACTCTGCATCAGCATCATTACTACCACTCTTACCACGGGAACCTGTATATTTACAAAATACTAAACCACGAGCTAGATATGATGAATTACGTTTATCCATAACACTAGCATAAAGTGGATCATATGCTGCATTAACATCACTACTTAACATCCGAGAATTAGATAAAACTCTTCTAACAGCAACAAAACTATCTTCACCTAACAAGTGACATATCTCTGCAATAGTATTTTCAAAGAATCTAGACTCCATACCAGTAGAACCAACACTGCCTATCTCTTCTTTATCAACTAAAATACAACATAAAGTCTTATCAGTAACTTCAGAGCTTAGTATTGCCATAAGTGATGAATAAGCACAACTTCTATCATCTTGTCCATAAGATAAAACCATACTCTTATCAAATCCCATATCACGAGCACAACCTGCAGGAACTACTTCTATTTCACTAGATAAGAAATCATCTTCAGATATATCGTATTTCTCTTTTAATATAGAAAGTACATTAGCTTTTACACCCTCTTTATCTTCTCCTTTTAAAGGCATATTACCAATTAAAACATCTAAAGCTTCACCTTCTATTAAATTACTAGCATTCTTCTTCATTTGTTCTCCTGCTAAATGAGGAAGTAAATCAGTTACACAAAATACAGGATCATTATCACTTTCCCCTATATTAACATCTATCTTAGTACCATCCTTCTTAACAATAACACCATGAAGTGCTAAAGGAATAGTAGTCCATTGATATTTCTTAATACCACCATAGTAATGTGTATCAAAATAAGCAAAGTCAGTATCTTCATATAAAGGATTAGCTTTTAGATCAAGTCTAGGTGAATCAATATGCGCTCCTAATATATTCATACCCTTAGTAATAGAATCTTTTCCAATTATAAATAAAATAACTGCTTTACCTCTATTATCAGCATAAATCTTATCTCCTGGTTTTAAAGACTTATTCCCATCAATATAATCCACAATATTGTGGAAACCCTTATCTTCTGCACGTCTTATAATTTCTTTATTAGCTTCTCTTTCTGTCTTTGAAACAGTTAAAAACTTCTTATAATCTTCCCCCATCTCAAACACTTTAGAAATTTCTACTGCATCATACTTCTTCCAAATAGTTTCTTTCAACATAAATCATCCTTTCTTTATATAGTATACCACAAACAAAATGAATATATTTATTAAGTTTTAAATTATATAGACTTATCTAAAGATACTGGCTCTAAAGCTTTCATAAATTCTAATTCTATAACAGATTTAAAAGATCTAGTTATACCTCTAGCAAAAAAATCATTAACAGCATTCTTATCAACCTTTGCCCAAGAAAAATTTAATTCTCCCATTGGTAATTCTTTACTTCTTACATTTACATACTCCCTTATAAACTCTCTAATCGTTCTACCATTGCCTTCTCTAAAAGGATGGATATTTAAAAGTTCCACATAATAGGTAGCAAGAAAAGATGCAAAAGAATATTTAGAACTAACAGTTTTTATTTCTTCATTCATCATTTTAAATGTATAATCAAGTCTATAATCTATCTCTTCAATAGGAACAAAATAAGAATTATTTTTAACCATATTAACAGTTCTATTTTGTCCTGCAAAATAATAAATATCAGAAAACAAATAATAATGAATTGCTCTTAAATGAGCAGTATTAAAATCCATATCTATTGGATGTTGATAGAGTTCAACTAATTTTTCGAAAGTTATCTCAATTTCTTTTCTTTCCAGTTCTTCTTTACTAGTAATACCAAGTTTATTTTTCAAAACATTAGTACCTGGTATAAAATATTCATTCCATTTCTTTGTATTTTCTTCATCACTCATGATTTAAGAAATTCTCCTTTTTTTCTAAAACTAATTTTTTTTCATGATCATTTTCACTGCTTAATTTTTTCTTTACTTTTTCCACAATTAAATTAGGAACATATATAAAATCCATTTCAAAAGATGCTAACACATCTTCTACAATTTTATTATTTACTTCTCTTATCATATTACTACCTCTTAATAATATAATAGCATAAATTTAAAAATAATAAACGAAAAAAGACTATTAAAAAATAATCTTTTCCATAAATTTTATCACATTGTATTATTTCTTATATAAAATATCTATATCAACAAAGCCATTAATACCATCAATAACTCCATCTTGACATAACTGCCACATCATATAATCTTTATCATAATCAGTTTTATCTGTATAATGAGCAAGCCATACTTTATTAGTATTATATTTCCAAATAGCATTTAAGTAATTCTTACTACCATAAAGCATAGTATCATAACCTTTAGCTTCTAAAGTAGAAAAATAAGTTTCTGCTACTTCATTTAAGTCATGTAAACTAAGGTTCATACTATTAAATGATGAAAAACACTCAAAGTCAAAAGCAATAGGTAACGTAATATCATAGTCTTTTATCTGTTTAATTACCCACTCTGCCTGTTTCCTAGCTTCCTTCTTATTATCTGCATAAGAATAAAAGTAAATACCAACTTTAAGCTTATTCTCTAATGCTTCTTTAATATTTCTTTTAAAGTAAGGATCAAGAACATATTCTCCACCAACACCATTTTGATGCCCTACTCTAATAATAACAAACTCAGCCCCTGCTTCTTTTACTTTAGAAAAATCTATCGCTCCTTGCCATTTAGAAACATCTATACCAACCAAAGTATCTTTATTTTTATGTTCTTCTAATACCGCATTAAAATCAGTACTAGTAACTTCTTCACTACTTCCTCCACCGGTTACACTTTTAGGTTCATAAACATGCAAAGTAAAATCAACACTCTCTTTATTACCACTACTATCTTCTGCAACATATACTAAAGAGTAGTCACCTACTGTATTTAAGTCGTAATCCCCTTTAATTTTACAACTAGGATTACTATCATAATTATCAGCACAGAGTATCTCATCTTCTAAATTAACATCGTCACCTACTCTAACACTATAACTATTAGATAACCATATTAAAGGTTCTTCTAAGTCTTTAACAGTAACTTCAAATGTTCCTTTTCTTTTTTTATTATCTTTATTTAAATAGATAAACTCTACATCAACTGTACCCAACTCATCAGTATTAATTTTCTTATTATCAACAACTTTACCATCTATGTCTTTAATAAAATCTTTTACTTTAACATCACTATAAACGTTAACAGTTAAATCATCTTTTAAAGTAAAACCACTATTATCAACAACTATCCTCGTATTAAAATAAATTATTAATGACACAACAAGAATAACTAAAACTATAATAGATATTATAATAATTTTCTTTTTCACAGGAAGCATCACCACCTACTATTTATCCTTAGATAAAATTTTCTCTTTATCATTTACCTTTTTAATCGCATTCTTCAATAAATCATCTAAATTGTTAAAAGGTTTCTTATTATAATCTAACTCATATAACCAGTCTAAATATTTGATTTTAACTGCATCATTGGGTCTTCCATAAATAACCTTTTTTGAGTGCAACCAATATCCAAATTCTACATTAGTAGTAAATGCAGGCATATCAGGTAAACTTCTAGGTATCCAAAATACTATAATAGAAGCTTTAGTTAATCCTTCTCTTTCCCACATCGCTTGATCTACATAATCTTCTTTAGGCTTCCAAGATGAATATTCAGGAACATAAACAACACCATCAAAGCCTAACTCCTCTAATTTTTTACAAGCATCTACTCTCCAAGACTTAGCATTTTCCCCTCTTGGTGTAGGGCCTGCTAAGAATATAGACTTATCACTATCAACAATTTTTTCATCAGAATAATTAATTCTCACAAATATCACCTTCTAACTTTTATTATATCATCTTCTTCTAAATCTCCAACAAGTAAAGATGAATTTACATTATGTTTCATAGAATTACTAATAACTTCACTCTCACTATAATTGGCATAACAATACTTACAAAAATATTTACAAGAATTATAATAACCAATATCAACCATTTCTACACAGTTACAAAGATTACCTTTTCTAATTTTACTTTTCTTAAATCTATCTTTACCAGTAAGTCTTTTAGCAAGTTCTACTCCTAAACAATCTCCCTTAATAAAACCATATTCCACTAAGTTCTCTTTTTCAAAACATGTTTGTACTGTCATATTATAACTACTTGCAATAGAACTAAAAGATGTTCCTATTTGTTTCAAGTCATCACTAGTAAAAGGTTTAACTCTTAATGTCCCCATATTTTTTCTTACATTTTTATAATCATCTATAAAAGAAACAATAATATGTTTAACATAGCCATTAAGTAAACTACAAAGTCTATCAAATGCTTTAATATGATAATCCAAATTATATTTATCACTTAAAAATATCGGATCATACCTAACATAAATATTATCACTACCTATTATTTTAGATATTTCAATAACACTCTCTATTATTTTATCTTTATCTAATACATTAGGTTCAATATCTCTTTTATAAGGAGTAATCGTAACATTAAATAAAATTGGCTTATTTATTTCTTTTAAGTAAGGAACAATAGGTCTAGGATTCTTTGTACAAAAATATATTAAATCTACATCATCAAAGTATATTCTACTTACTTGTTTATTATAAAAAGGATTCCTAACATCAACATATCCTTCTTTTAATCTATTCATAAACCAAGGAGTATAGAATGCTACTATATCACATCTACCACTAAAAAAAAGAATCATAAATATCACCACCTTAACACATTTAATATTACGAAAATTCGTAACTAATTTATTACATTTTTTCTTGTTTTATAAAGATTAATCTGTTACTATATTTATAGGAACATTTAATAGTTGGGTGTTATCTTCATTATTATAGTGGAGGTGATGCTTATGAGTAAAAAAGACTTTTTAGTAACTGCACTAATTTTAATAATTTTTTCTCTTATAGCATTACTTTATTTGAAATAATAAAGTAAAGCACCTAACCAGCATTTAATTAGGTGCTACACAAAATTTAAAAATCTAAATAGGTAGCATTCAACGTGCAAATATTGAATGTTCCTACTTTTTTATTGTATGAAAATTTTTCTTACATATACATCATATCATAATTATTACATTTATGCAAATATTTATGATAACAAATTTAAACTATTTCACAGTCATACAACTCTCTATATTTACTACATCTTTTATATAACTCTTTATGTGTACCAATATCAACAATATTTCCTTTATCAACAACAACTATTCTATCATATTTATTAACAGTAGATAACCTATGAGCAATAATTAATATTGTTTTATTTTTATCTAACCCATATATAGCTTTCTGTACTTTATCTTGTGTAACATTATCTAAAGCACTAGTCGCTTCATCAAAAAGAATAATGTTACTTTTCGTAAGTAATGTTCTAGCAATAGCAAGCCTTTGTTTTTCCCCACCACTTAACATTACTCCTCCTTCTCCAACAAAAGTATTAAACTTATCATCAAGATTCATAATTACATCATAAATATCTGCTTTCTTTCTTGCTTCATTCTTAAGTTCAATCTCCTCTAACAGTTTCTCTTTTCTTTTAAGAAATAACTCTTCACTAAAATTATTCCAATTATCTCTCATCTCTTCTACAGTAAAACCTACTTCTTTTAACTCATTAATAAGTTCTAAATCTTTAACTTGTTCTTCTTTATAATATCTATAATTAGTAAACAAATCAACTTCACTAGGTTTAAACAAATCTATACTATCATAATATCTAAGTGTTCTAATTGAAATACCCGTAAGCTTAGAAAACTCACCTATCCTATACAGCATAAGCATTAATACCTTTCATAAATATCATACTACAAAATGATGAGTTAAGCCACTCTAACCGACTTACCTCTAAACTTTTTTGAAAGAACTAACACCTTTTGTTCTTCCTTTACATTATCTTTAACAACATAATCTTCTCTTTCAAGTTCATCCCTTAATAACAATAATAACATCTTAAGCATTTTAAGTTGTACTATCTTTATTTTAGTATCTCTATCTATAATATTTCCCTTCCTTCACTGTTACTTTAACATTACAGTTAACTAGAGAGTCAATACAAAAAAGAAAAATATATTTGCGAAAATTCGTAACTAATTTATTACATTTTATCTTACTATACATAATTAAATTTGATACTATATTTATAAGGAATATTTCAATATGAGTGTCGTCTCCTCTCAACTTACGAAAGGAGGCTTGATAAAAGTGAAAACTAAAACTTTTATATTAAGACTTTTAAAGTCTCTAGCTTTTATTATTTTAAGCCTTACCATATTGGTAATAGCCATTAAAATATAAAAACGACACTCTAATCATCATGACTAGAGTGTCAACCCTATTTTTTGGAGGAGACATTCACTTGACGAATTGAATTGTTCCTCTTTTTATATTGTATGAAAATTTTTCTTACATATACATCATATCATAATTATTACATTTATGCAAATATTTCCTATAATCTTTTTATTAACTCATATCTACTTTTATCAAACACTTGCCATGGAAGAAACCTTTTTTCTTCTGTATGACCACTAATAGCAAACTCTCTAAATGAAGCTGACAACAGTTCTTCTTCCATATTAGGAAGTTTTTTAATTAAATTTTTAATAACATCAAGCCATATAAAATTAGGAATTTCTGTATATTCAACCGGAACATATCTAGATACATCTTTAACTGGCAAATTTAAACTTTCTAAAAAAGAAATCCTTTTCTCTCTACTAATTTTATAATCTTCTTTAGAAATTAAATAAGTTCTATAATTTCTAAAGTTTTCTATATTACATTTATATAAATCAAACCAAGGAATAAAAAATCTCTCATGAACATCTAAAGCTTTAGACACTTCTCTTCCATCAAAACCTTTACCTACCGCTTCAATATAAACACCATTATTAATACTAACAGCAACTGATATACCAGCATATCTTTCATATCTTTCACTAGGTTTATTACATAAATCAAATAATACTAAAACGCCATCAGAATCAAGCTTCTTAACTTCCTCAAATGTACTAATAATATCGGTATCAATACCTCTTCTCTCTATACTTTTCATAAAAGGTTTAGTAATTAAAGTATCATTTCTTTCTCCAACTAACTTTTTACAAAAATTATAGTTTTCTAAATAGTCCTCTATAGACTCCACTACTGTTAAATTTCTAATTGGACTAAGTGTTGGAAAATATGTTATTAAGTTTATCATATCTCTCGTTCGATGATACTGCATCATTTTATGAATATCTTCTTTATTATTAATATTAAGCATAACATCACCCGTAGTTATATTATAATATAACCAAAAGAAAAATGCACTGTTTAAAAGTGCACTTTAAAACTCAACATATCTATTAGTATTATAAATAGTACCATCCACTTCTACATAAATAGAGTATTTTCCACTTAGTCCATCTTCATTAATATATTTAGTAACACTAATACCTTCTTTAGTCTCTTCTTCTGTAAATATATCAACACATAAAGCAGTATAAGGCTTCTTACTTATAGGAACATTATAAATATTTTTAGTACCATTTTTATAAAGAATAACATTAACATCAGTACCTCTTTTAAATTTACCAGTAAATACTAATCTATCAACCTCTTTAGTAATACTAATATTATGTTCTTTTTCTATATCCTTAAAATCTTTACTATTTAAAACAAAACCTAACTCACTACTAGTAACAGGAGTTTCTCCTAAACTACCAACTCGCTCTACCTTATCTAAAGTAAAGTTTTCAGCTTCTGGATACAAACTCATCTTTTCTACTCGATAATTATTAGTAGGTAAAACTATTTCAAAAATAACTTCACCATCATTATATTCCAATGTATCGCTTACTAACTTATCCGCCCCACCAAGTCCAGCAGGTTGATTAGAATTCTTTCCATCGACATAAACTATACCCCCAGAATGAATTATATAATGGTCATTATCTAAGTAATCAACATCAGAAATATAAGGAGAATAAAATTCACTACCACGTTCTTTTCCATATTCAAAGACTTGCTCAATAGTCATATTATCTGTATCTATCTTATACATAACTCCACGTGAATAACTCTTATCAGCAGGAACATATTCATCTTTAATTTTAGACTTATTATTACCATTATCGAATAAGAACACATAACCTTCTGGAATAATCATCGCAGCATGTTGACTCCATTGCCATTCAAAATCATCACCTACAGGTTTAAAGAAATACTTCTGATATTCTTCGCTCCAATTAGTAGAATCACCTATTATCCAGTTTAAATCGCCACTATCATAATCTATATTAATAACAGCATCTTGATGTCTACCAGATAAAGTTATGGAATTCGTCTTTTCATCATACCAAACAGAATTATTATGGAACCAGTCATACTGTGTCCAGTTTTCACTCTTACCATCTTCCATATTTAAGATGTCTTTTAAATCAAAATGTTTAACAATCTTACCAGTTTCTCTATCAAGTTCTACAACATAATCTTCAACCGTACCTTCACCACTATTAAAATCATCACTAGCGACTAACAAATTACCATTAGGCATTTCATAATAATCATGATGGTACCCTCCTGGTAAACTATACTCCTTATATATTTTACCTAACATATCCATCTCATATAAACCAGTCATATAATAAGGACTATTAACTAATCTTTCCGTACTAACCATTAAATGCCCATTATCAAGTCTATTAATCTCCCAAATAGCATTAGTAGTTAAATACCATCTCACATCACCATTAACATCATAAGCACAAGTATAACCATTACTAGACGGTGTAAAGAAATATAAATCATTAGAAAGTTCACTTTTATCAGCATCAACACTAGTTGGTAATATAAAATCATCTGGTAAAGCTTCCGTAGTAATAGTAAATTCTTTTCTTACATCACCATACTCTACAACTACTCTATTATCTCTATCAGGATAAAGTCCATAAATAGGTAAATAATGTTCTTTCCCCTCATCAAAAGTATGAGTAAATGTAGTAAGTTCATCATCACCTTCTATAGTAACTTTAGGACTAACGGACTTCTCAGTCTTAAAGATAATAAGTGCCGTTAAAGGTGATATCTCATAAGGATTAACTATTACATCTGCATTATCAATATCTTTAAGTTCCATAGGAAAATCATCCTCTAATTTACTTTCCATATCTATTAAACTACTAACAAGTTCTACTTCTTTATTATTAGTACTTAAATCATTCAAGACTAAAAAAGTTCCTAAAACTAACACTAAAATAATTATAATAACTATAATAACAATTTTCTTCTTCATAAAATCTCCTCCACAATTTCATTTTACTTTAAAGAAAACTACTAAGTAAATAAAACATCAGTTGAAAAAACTCAACTATCAGTTGAGTCTAAACAATTATCATCAAAACTTAAAGGAACTTCATAAGTAACAGTCTTATCGTCAAGACTAGTAGCATTAATCTCTAATACTAACTGGTTATCTTTAAATAACTTACAACTACTAGCATAATCATCTACTGTAAAATCAATATTACTAAGTAAATCTTTAAGAGTCTCTACATCGCTATTATCACTCTTACAACTACTAATCTTTGTCTTAGCATCACCATTAACATCATAAAGATTACAACTTAAACTCTTATATTCTGTATCATCATCACTATTATTATAGTTAATACTAGATATATAAATAGATGACTTATCAGGAGAAAAGGCAAGTACTCCACTAACATCAAAATCATTAGAATCAGTCTCTAACACTTTAAATTCATAAGTTTCTTTATGAGTGACAAAAAACACCAATATTCCTATAAGACAAATACCTAAAACTGATATTGGAATAAGTATTTTCTTATTTAATTTCTTCTTATCTTTAACAGTTCCCTCTAACAACTCATCTATATTAACATTAAATAACTCACTAATAGTTTTAAGGATGGCAATATCAGGGATACTTTTCCCATTCTCCCATTTACTAACCGCTTGATAAGTAACCCCTAACTTCTTAGCAAGTTCATCTTGTGTTAAGTTATTATCTTTTCTAAGTTTCTTAATAAATTTACCAATTTTCTCTTGATTCATAGCATCACTTTCTTCCTACAAACATCAATCCATTAATATTATAACACATCTATAACTATTTCTTAAAACTATTATCTTACAATAAAAAGACCATTGATAAACTCAACTGTCTTTATTTAACTTCTAATTCTATCGGACAGTGATCACTTCCAAACACATCACTGTCTATTTTCATATCCTTTACACTATTTATAAATCTATTTGACACTAGAAAATAGTCAATTCTCCAACCTATATTTTTCTCTCTTGCTCTACCCATATAACTCCACCAAGTATAAGAACCAACTATATCTTTATATAGATAACGGTAAACATCAGTAAAGCCTCCATCTAATAGTCTTGTAAAAGCATCACGTTCTTCGATAGTAAAACCAGCATTACCAACATTACCTTTAGGATTAGCAAGGTCTATTTCTTTATGGGCAACATTAAAGTCTCCACAGATAATAACAGGTTTCTTCTTATCAAGGCTCTGTAAATATTTAAGAAAGTCTTTTTCCCAAGTCATTCGATAATCAAGCCTTGACAAGTCTCGCTTTACATTAGGAACATATACACAAACTAAGAAAAAGTCATCATATTCAAGTGTTATAACTCTCCCTTCATGATCATGAATATCAACATCAATTCCATAAGCCACATCAAGAGGTTTAACTCTAGAATAAACAGCCACCCCAGAATAACCTTTCTTATCAGCAGTATTTAAATAAAAGTTGTACCCCTCCGGTCTAAATGGAATCTCACTTTCAATTGCTTTTACTTCCTGTAGGCAATAAACATCAGCATTAGACTCTTTAAAGAAATCTTCAAAATCTTTCTTTAAACATGCTCTAAAACCTGCCACATTAAAAGATACTATCTTCATAACCCACCTACTTACTATTCATCGCTTGTAAAGCCGTTATAGCCACAACGCCTACTATATCATTAGCATTACAACCACGTGATAAATCATTAACCGGTTTAGCAAGGCCTTGGGTAACAGGTCCATATGCTTTCGCATGAGCAAGACGCTCTGTAATCTTATAACCAATATTTCCTGCATCTAAATCTGGAAATATCAAGACATTGGCCTTACCTGCTACTTTACTATTAGGAGCTTTACTCTTAGCAACCTCCGGAACAACAGCAGCATCAAATTGTAACTCTCCATCTAAATTAATATCAGGATACTCCTTCTTAGCCATCTCAACTGCCTTTACTACTTTATCAACATCAGCACATTTAGAAGAACCAAAAGTAGAATGAGATAAAAAGGCAACTACAGGCTCCTCTTCTACCAATAATTTAAATGTTTTAGCACTCTCTTTTCCAATCTCTACTAACTCTTCACTACTAGGATTTTGAATCATTCCACAATCAGAATAAACAAACACACCATTAGAACCATATTCACAATTAGGAACAACCATTAAAAAGAAAGCAGAAGCAACTTTTGTATCTTTACTAGTCTTAATTATCTGTAAAGCAGGTCTTAATGTATCAGCACTACTGTGACATGCTCCAGACACAACACCATCAGCATAGCCATCTTTAACTAACATATTAGCAAAATAAACATAGTCATTTAAAATAGTAGTCTTAGCATCATCTAAACTAATACCTTTATGTTTTCTAAGTTCATAATAGTCATTAATTAACTTTTCACTGTCACTAAAAGTATCTGGATTAATAATAGTAACTCCATTAATATCAATATTATTATCTTTAGCAAGACTTTCTATCTCACTTTCTTTACCTACTAAAATAATATCAGCGAAAGCTTCTTTTTTTATAGTAGAAGCAGCTTCTAACACTCTAACATCATTAGATTCAGGTAAAACTATTTTCTTAAAATCATCTTTAACTCTCATCTTTATTTTATCAATAAATTCCATCAAATCATCTCCATTAACATTTTATCAAAGCAAAACATTTAAGTCTATATCAAATACAATTTATTACAAAAGAAAAATAGGGCCCCACAGAATCCCATGGCTCCCTTGCAAAAATGATTTAACATTTTTTTCTTGCATATTTAATATATCATATGTTACAATCTATGTCAAACTTTTTTCCGTATTTTTGTAACATTTTTTTTACAATTTTATCAAAAAAAGAATATACCGATTTTAATAATTCATTATTACTATAATACTCTTTATGATAAATTATTCTATCATAAAATAATTCATTAATTTCTTTTTTAACAGCTTCTTTAATGTCATCACTAGTTACTATTTTATTAAACATATAAAGAGTATAAGTAATTTGTCTAATTCTAGAATTACTCATTTTTTTAGTTCGCATTTCTTTAACAATACCACATCGCTTTAAATAATTTACAACTTTAAAAGGAACTGGATACTTATTATCCTTACTAACCAAGTCATTTAAAATACAAGAATTATGGGCCACCGCATTTCTTAGTTTAACAATATCTCTTAGTATATAAATATCTTTACTTTCTTCTCTTAATTCATATTCTTTAGTATAAAAGTCATAGAAACTAACCAATTCTCCAAAAGTAATAATTTCAAGAAATTCCCATATAGGAATATTTTCAAGTTTCTTATCTTTATCAATATCATATTTATAAAATATCTTTTGATAATATTCACTTCCAACTTTTTTAAAAATACTATTATGAAGTTTTTTAGGTGACTTATTATCATTAAAATCTTTATTTAAATACAAATTAACTATTCTATAGCCATCTTCTTCATTTATATTTTCAAAAGTATTTAATATTTTCATTTTTAAATAATGCTCTATATCTATAATCATTCTAAATAAAACTAATCTAACTCTATAATCTATAATAGATAAATCTTTTAGATATGCAAAATCTAAATCTTGATATTTTCCCTCAAATTTACCTGCAGGTGAAGGATATTTTAAAAAATTATGTTTATATGATGTTAAATTATAATAATTATTATTGCTTTTCAAATACTTAAGAGCATCGCTTTCACTAATATAATTAAACTTTATATTCTTATTTTTTAAATAAGAAATCATTTCATCAACAAATAACATAGGTTTTAACCGACTTTTATCTTCTAATTCAACCATTTAATCACCCCGCTTAAAAATAAAAAAGGACGTATAAAAAAACACGCCCACTAAAACTTCATTACAACTATAATATATCACACTTGAACTTTATAAATCAATAAATTCTATTTAATTTTCTTTATTTATTTTATGCTCGATACGTTTTACCAGCTGCCTACTAGCTTCTACCTCATCAACACTGCGATTAGTAAATTCTGCTATTTCACTAACATTAGCATCAGATGAAAGATTATACCCACTTGCATGAATAACTTTACTAATAGTTATCAAAGCTTCATTCATATCATCTTCATCATGAATTACATCTCTAATACTATCACCAACAATTTTAATTATTTTCTTAGGTTCTTCTGCCAATTTAACATTATCTTTAACCTCGTTAACCAAACCCAATGGATACATCTTATGAACCATCTCTTCAATTTTCAAGGATACTGGCATTTTTACCTTTGCCCATAAACAAAAAGCATAATCAAAATCTAAAGTTATACCAAACTCTGCTAATATAGACATCATAGTTTGTACTTTAACATTAATATCTTTACTACTAAAATCAGGATTTTCTTTATAAAATAACTTATATATTTCTATCAATTCCTTATCTTCATCAAATAAAGTAACAGATTTAGCATTCGAAATCATCTTAATATGTTCCATAATACTTTTTATCTCTTTAGTAAAATCCTGAACTTTTGAATATTCAAGAATATCCTCATCACTATAATATTCTATATCTATACCAGAATCAGAATCATATTTTAAAGTGTATTTATCATTTTCAAATTTAGTAGCACATTTTTTACTCATTTCAAAATAAAATAATTTAGTATAATCATACTTAACAGTCTCTTTACATTTTTCATCTTCATAGGAAATAACTAACAATTTCTCTTGACAATCACTTAATATCGTTCTTAAAGCAGTTACATTCTCTAACATATTATTACATTTATGACTTTTTAGATAATTTCTTATCATACAGTTAATTTCATTTCCATTAATATCATTTTTTAAAGGAATATACTCACCTCTAAACTCTACAACACCATTCTCAAAGTTACGAACTTCTCTAAATTCCATTTTCTTCATTAGAACCTCCTCTACACAAGTTCATTATATAATAAAAAATAACTATCAACAACAATATTTCAAAAAAATAGGGCTCTATCAATAGATATTACCCTTGCAAAAATGATTTAACATTTTTTCTTTCTATAATAAACAACAGTTCCTACAAGCAACATTAAGCCAACACAATATAGGGCTAATCCTTCTTTAAATAAAGGAGAAGTATAAACAATTCTAATATTATGACTACCTTTATTAATATCAAAACCAATAAAACTCTTGTTAACAACTTCATAAGGAGTCTTTTCACCATCTACAAAGACTTCAAAACCTTTATCATAAGGAATAGAAAGTTTAAAGTAACCATCATTCTTAACATCGATATTACCTTCTATAGCATCACCTTTAGTCTTATCTCTATCAATAACAAAAGAAGATATTTCATCATTAATAGACACTAAATCATTATAATTATAGATAGCAAAAGAAAGATTAGATAACTTAAATTTACCTTCACTAAAAGTAATCTCTAAAGTATCATTACCACTCAAAGAATATTCAAAGTTATAATTATTATTATGATATTTCCATTTTCTACAACTAAGTTTATTACTAACCCCATTAATAGTAATATAAGAGTCCCCCACACTACATTTACTATTATAAAGCATCTTAAACTTTAAAAGTAAAATATCACTATCACTAATATTATTTAATTTAATAACTAGTTTATTATCTTTAGAAGTTTTAATAAAATATTTACCATTATCTTCTTCTATCTTTAAGTTCTTACTTTCTAAAACATCATAACTAGGAACATAATCTTTAACTTTCTTAACATAACTATCACTATCATCTCCATCAACAATAGCATAATTCAAATAAGCATCTAACTTCTCAAAATAAGATAAACTATTATACTCATCTAAATTCATTATCTTATTAGTACTATAGCCTATAGGTAGGACATCTTCATTTCTATAAATACCATCAGCAATTTTTTTATAGCCTAACATATTATTACTACTATTAAGTAAATACTTATTACCCATATAAAAGTTATAGAAAATATTATTATTACCAGTAAGCATACCATAACTTCTATAAATAAATTCATTATTAATTAAATTATTATAAAAATCTTTATAATAAGAGTTAGATAAAGAAGAATAAATACTACCTGTATAATAATCTATATCATAAATCTTATTAGATTTATCCAACTTAACACTTTGATCACTCATTCTATAAAAACTATTATCTCTATCTAATACTTGCTGTACTTTATCACTAGTCTCTTCATAATCTAAAGTATCATAAAACTCTTTAGTTACAAAGATATCTGAAAAGTTAGTTGGAATAACAATAATTAATGAAAGAATACAAAGATAAACATATAAAACATATTTTTTTTCTAGTTTATAACTAATAAGTAAAAAGATAATTAAGAGAACCATTTCAACAACAAATAATAAACATAAGTATTCCCTCTTATAAACGAAAACAAAGAGATTGATAACAACAATTATTAAAGAGATAATAATACTAATCTTTAACTTACTTTTATTATTAAAAATATTCATAAGGAAATAACCAATTAAAAGAATTGCAAGAGGAAGTAATGGTATGAATGCTTTACCATTTAGATACATTCCTCCATTAAACACATAATCACAGATAGGAAAAACTAGCAAAATACTAAAGATTATACTAATAACCTTAACTTCACGTTTTTTAGTTACAATTCCATATATTAAAGCGATTATAAAGATAGCACTACATCCCAAAGAATAAGATGAATACAAAGTATTAGAAATATCAAAGTTAGGAATAAATAACTCAAGTAATGAAATACTTTTATTAGTCGCCGTTCTACCATCAAGCAATGAATAAGCGGTTGGAAGTAAAAGAAAACAACTAAAAAGTACTGGTATTAACATTACAAAAATAAACTTAAAGCCTTCCCTAAAGAAATCTTTTACTGTAATTTTATCATTCTTCTTATCTTCTATATATCTATAAATACCATAAAGTAAAACACAAACTAAACCTACAACACTAAAGTAATAACTAGTTAAAATCATTAAGAAAATAGATATAACTAATAAAGATATTTTCTTCTTATCAAAATACTTATCAACCCCAATTAAAGCCATGAGTAAAAAAGGCATATAATCAACAAACATAATATGTCTATGTAAATGAAAGATAAAACATCCTGATGTTAAAAATAATAAAGTACTAACAAAACTAACTTTCAAATCAAATCTTCTTCTTAAAAAATAATACATTAAAATAATGCTTACTATTAAACAGATAATCATACTAAACTGTATATAAGTAATCATAGATACAAAAGGTAATAAATAAGAAATTAAAATAATCGGATTAAAAAGCCCATAATAAGAAATATTATAGATATTTTGTCCCCCTCCAAGGTTAAAGGCAAAATTAGGAAAAATATCACCTGTATCATAAAATAGTTTTCTTAAATAATCAGGAAACATAACATGTTGACTTATCCAATCTTTCTTAGAGCCAAAAAAATTAGTAAAGTTAACAAGTACTAAAATGGTAACTAAACTAATTATAATTAAAGTTAAAATATTTATTATATCATTTTTATGCTTACTTAAACTTTTCATAAGTCCCCCTAACTAAATACAATATTACTATTAAGTGGTACTACTTGTATCATTGTATTACCATCTGCAACTACTAACTCATTACCACTCTTATAATAATAATGAGTTTTATCACTTCTAGAAGCTTTATTCCAAGTAATAGGAATAGCATATCCATTAGTAATATAATAGCCTTCCCCATTACCTACAGTATCTAAATCCTGTCTACCATAACTGTCTAATGTATGATTATTAACTTTCATAATAATTATATTCTTATAATGATATTGTAATCCACTATCTCTATCAGTATGCGGACTATTATTCATATAACGTAAATAATACCTATTATTAGCATCATAAGTATAACTTCTAACCCCGCTATTAGAATATGTCATAGTAATATTATTAGCAGTTAATAAATCACTTGTATCATTAAAAGCAATATCATCAGTAGTATAATTTAAAAGGTTGTAATTATTACTAGTCGTACTATAGCCTTTACTAGTAGCCACATTATATAAATCTTCTATACTAGTAAAAACATTATGAGGTGCCGCAATATTATAGTTACGATAATAGCCATTATCATAAAGTCCATTTATATTATTAACCCCTAAAGCTCTAATATCATTTTCAGCATATGTACTCCATCCATAATGAGCATATATAGCATCACTCTCAAGTGCATAATCTAAAAAATAATGTCTACTACTTCTAACTGGTCCAATTACACTAGTATTAACATCTTTAAAAATAGCCATTATACGTGTTAATCCACCTTCTACGATTATCTCATAAGTTAAATAAGCATCTTGTAATCCTACGTGAGCATTATTACCAACATTATTATCAATCATAACAGCAATAGGACGTTTATTACTGTTAGCATCATAAACAGTCAAATCCTCTTTATCAAGTGTATTAACATCATCTATTTTCACGTTCTCTTTTTTATTAGACCCATTATCATTGATAGACAACAAAAAATAAAAAAGACCTATTAATATTAAAAATAATACTACACTAATAACACTAATTATAATTATTTTCTTTTTATTATGGTTAGGTTTAATCCTAACTTCACCTAAAGATTTTGGCTTTCTCACGACTACCACCCAACTAAATTTTAGCACAGTTTAAATAATAATTAAACTTTAAAGGAAAAGTTTCCAAAACTTGACAAAAAATATACTATTAAAAAACAGTAAAAAATATGATACATTATAGACATAATTAAAAAGCGGTGTTCCCTACCAATAAAGAAAATGGGAATAAAAAAAGTGACTATCATATGCATTCATAGATAGCCATTTTATTACCTTACAAGCTTCTTAACATAAGGACTTTCCACAGATTTATATCCTTTAAATGTTTCTGTACTAGCAATATCTTCTCTTCTATTTTGTAAGGCAATAACTTCATTTGCATTATTCAATTCAAATACATCAGCTTTATCAATACTTTTTACAACTTTACTTGACCTTACAACACTAGTACCAGGCAAAGCTTTTTCTTTCATTTTATCTGCCATTCCCATAATCTAAAACCTCCATATTAATTAATAACTATATCTCTACTACTAGGCATTACTTGTATAAAAGTATTACCATCACTCACCTTTATCTCATCACCATTACTATAAGAATAATAAGTTTTACCACTTCTAGAATCTTTCTCCCAAGTAATAGGCATCATATAACCATTAGTAATATAATATCCTTCCCCACTTCCTACTGTATCTAAATCTTGTCTACCATAATCATCAAGAGTACTATTATCTACTTTCATAATAATTATATTTTTATAATGATATTGTTCTTTGCTATCTCTATCAGTATGAGGAATACCATTCATATAACGAAGGTAATAACCATTATCACTATCATAAGTATAACTTCTAACTTCACTATTAGAATAAGGAATCTCAATACTAGTTAAAGAAGTACCTTCTAAACTACAATTCTTACCATCACAGTTTAATGAATTATCAGTTTTCTCTAAATCTACCTTTTTACTAACATAATTTAAATTTTCATAATTACTAGATGTAGTATCATAACCTAACTCTTCAGCTTTTAAATATAAATTATCAATACTAGTAAAAACGTTATGAGGAGCAGCAATACTACTATCACGATAAAAGGCATCATCATAAAGTCCATTAATGTTATCAACAGAAAGAGCCTTTATATCATTCTCTGCATAAGTACTCCATCCATAATGAGCATATATTGCATCACTTTCAAGAGCATAATCTAAAAAATAATGTCTACTACTTCTAACAGGTCCAATTACACTAGTATCTACATCTTTATATATAGCCATTATTCTAGTTAATCCACCTTCAACAATAATTTCATAAGTTAAATAAGCATCTTGTAATCCTACTTGTTCATCATTTTCTACATTATTATCAATCATAACAGCAATAGGACGTTTATTACTATTAACATCATAAACCTTTAACTCTTCCTTTTTTTCTACTAAAGGCACATCATTACCAAGATAAATAAAATAATAGTAAGCCCCTCCTATCAAAGCTAATAGTAAAATAATAAATACAGTAATTGTAATTTTCTTTTTTCTTTTCTTTTTCATGAGTTTCACCTCTACTTCAATTTTATCACAGTTTTATATTACTTAGTAGAACAATTTATAATAAAAAACATAAAGTATATTAGGTGATTATATGTCTCAATTAGTTCAATATACAAGTAAAGAATTAGATTTACTAGCAAGATTAATGCGAGCAGAAGCAGTAGGCGAAGGAGATTATGGTATGCTTATGGTTGGTAATGTTGGTGTAAATAGAGTCCTTGCTAACTGTTATACATTTAGAAATATAAATACAATTACCAAAATGGTATTTCAAAATCCAGGAGGTTTCGCTGGTATAAACAGTCCCCAATTCACATCAGGTTCCACTATCAAAGAAAGAGAACTAGCAGAAAGAACATTAAAAGGTGAATACTACTATCCTGCAACTAATGCATTATGGTTCTATGCACCAGGAAAAAATAGTAATTGTATTAGTACTTGGTATGATCAAGCCTTAGCAGGAAGATTTAAAAATCATTGTTTCTATGCCCCAGATCCTAGTGTATGTCCACCCCTTCATTAAAAATATCCTTATTTTATATTAACATTATTTTTATTATCTTCTAATATATAGTTAATAGGAAACAAAAAGTTTTGAGGATATTGACAATCACTTCAATTTATATATAATATTAAATTGTAAGTGATCTTCAGTATCCCGTGTGGACTGAAGACTTTTAATTTTATAAAACAAGAGATGAACAAATTAATTTATTAAAATCAAGAAACATGTTATTTTATGTCAAAGAAAAAGCTTATAATACCCAATTATAAAAAACAAGAATAGAAAAAACTTATATGATACTAACCAATAGAAACCTAAAGGATTTACCAGTACCAATTAACATAACACTCTACTATTATAAGGTAATCGCATAAAAATTTGACGTAAAGAAAATTAAATGCAAGGAATGACATTAAATATAAGGTTTTCAATATTTTTGAAATCACTTATATAACGTGTCATTTTTTGTTTCATAGTAAGTTTATCTCCCATAGACTTATCAAGTTTAACAAGATTAAAAACTATTTTTCTAATAGTGGCTAAATTTTCAATAGAGTTACCAACATGATTTCTAGAATGGTCTTCATCTAAAATAACGTCAAGTCTCCAATGAAGTGAACATTCGATATTCCAGTGTTCTCTAGTTATTTTTATAAAGGTGTCTAAATCAAATTTTTTACTTAAAATATAATAATGGGTAGTTGTAGTCTTTATATTGTTCTCATCTTTAATAACATCAATTCTACCTATAGCCTTAACTGACTTCCATTTGTCTTTATCGTGAATACATTTAATGTCATATGATAAATAATATTTTCTTTTTTCTAGCCTTCCATGATCTTTTTCCCAGTTAGTTTCACCAATTGCAATATCTAAAGAATCCTCTTTTAAACCTAAATCAACCACCCTGCACTGAAAGTACAGGGTTTGATGTGAGGACTGGAACTCCTTCTATGCTAAAGCATACTATTGTCATCATTTACAAATATATCTTCTATTCCATCCTTTTGATTTTCAATATATTCTTCTATAGTTTGTCTAGTTACTTACCCTACACTCCTACAAAAATATCCTGTCGCCCACATATGTTGTCCCCAAAATTGCTTCCTTAATTTTGGAAATTCCTCTTGTAACTTTTTAGAACTTCTTCCTTTTAGATATTGCATTACTTGTGCTACTGACAAGCTTGGTGGAATACTTAACAACAAATGCACATGTTCTGGTTGTATATTACCTCTTATTATTGTTATTCCTTTTGCCGAACAACCTTGCATCAGTAGCTCTTTTAATCTATACGCAATTTTGTATGTTAATATTTTCTTTCTATATTTTGTTATCCATACTACATGTATTTGCACATCATACTGTGTGTGGGCTCCTTTTTGCATCTTTCTCACCTCTGTTTTATCTTACTACTTTTTATTTACAAAGGCTAGTCCTCAAAGGATTTATGTAACTGAAAGTCAATGGATATTATCCGCCAGTGCCTAGCATATTATAAGTTCTGGTATTGCTGTTATTTCGTTTGATTTATCATCTACTTTTAATTGCCCTATAGATAGACCAATATCACTTAAAAATGCAGAAACAATATACGGAGTATTACCACCATTAACTTTATCTCTTGCACTTTTGATGGCTTTACCATCAATACTTAAATGCATTCCTTTTTCTTTAACAATGTCCTTAATCCATTCTATAAACAATTCCATAAATTTCTTTGAATCAATAACTTTAAAAACATTTGATAAAGTATCATGAGAAGGTGTACCATTTTTAAGTTGTAATATTTCATTAAAATAATCCTCATGTACTTTTAAGAAATCTGCTAGATTAGTAAAATCAGTATAGCCACATAAAATACCATATATAGTCATTATTATGATGTTGATTAATTCATGCTTTTTGCCTCTAATATCTCTTGGATCTTCTAAAACTTCAAAATGATTAAATAAACTTTTCATATTTCACACATCCTTATATTATAAGAATACATGATTTTGTTTACTAAAAAAATATATTGTACCATTTTTTACATATTATTTTTTATGCGATTGCCATACTACTATTAAAAATAGATTGAATTAAATAGAAAATTCCCACTTTAAGGAAGAAAAATAAAATA
>CAMMBX010000005.1 GCA_946494345.1 uncultured Mycoplasmatota bacterium
TTGTTTGTTATCCACATTATAAATCGGTATCATTTTAACTAATGTTTAACATATTACTCTAAATAGCTAGTATCTAAGTAAGCTTTGGTATATATTTTTTCTTTAGGATAAGATACTGGAGATATGCCAGGAGTTATATTATTTTTTACGGCATATATTTGATTTAAGTTTTTATTATAAGCTTCCATGGCACAATAGGTATTTTTATAGTACTTATTGTCTTCATATTCTTCATACTTTAATAACGTATTTTTAATCTCAAAATAATCTCTTGTTTTTAATCCTTCAGTACAACCTTTAATAACAAATTCTTCTGTTGTTAACTGCAATATTTCATCAATATTTTTATTCATAATCTCACTTCAAAACTGAATATTATTATACATACTTTTACAAAATTTTCAAATAGTTATATAATAAAAATGAGGATGATGTTATGGAAATAAAAACAGCTAAAGATAATTTTCTAGAATATTGTGAGTTTGAAAAAGGACTTTCTAATAATAGTATCAAAAGTTATGGCTATGAGATGAAAGATTATATTAATTTTTTAAAGAAAAAAAAGATCAGTGATACAAAGGATATAACCAAAGATTTAATTACTAAATATTTAAAATACTGCTATTTACGTAATGAAGATAGTAAAACAGTTGCACATAAACTTACTATTATTAAAAATTTTCACAATTATTTAGAGAAAGAAGAAAATGAAACAGTTAATCCTAGTGAATTTATTGATAGACCTAAGACTAATAAAACTCTTCCTCATAGTTTAACGGTTGAAGAAGTTGATAGACTATTAGATATTAAACTAGAGAGTCCATTTGACTATAGAAATAAAGCTATGTTAGAATTAATGTATGGTTCAGGCCTAAGAGTATCAGAACTTGTTAGTTTAACTGTGTATGATATTGATTTTAATAATGATATTGTCAGAATAAAAGGAAAAGGCAGTAAAGAGAGAATTGTGCCTTTAAATGATATTGCAGTATATTATTTAAAGGAATATTTAGATAAGAGACATTTATTGTTAAAGAAAAAACAAACTGATTATCTATTCTTGAATTCTAGAGGTACTGGTATTTCAAGACAGGGTTTCTTTAAAAATCTAAAGGAAATATTAAAGGAAAAAGGTCTAAATCCAGAGATATCACCTCATAGTTTAAGACACTCTTTTGCTACCCATCTTTTAAATGGTGGTGCTGATCTTAGAAGTATTCAAATGCTTTTAGGACATTCTGATATTGCCACAACACGTATATATACACACATTACTAATGAGAAGATAAAGAATGATTACTTAAATAATCATCCTAGAGCGAAAAAGGAGAAGTGAAGATGAGATTTAAAAGAATATTTTTAATGGTTTTAGATTCTTTAGGAGTAGGGGAAGCAAATGATGCAGCAAGTTATGGAGATAGTGGTGCTAATACACTTGGCCATATTAAAGAAAATTATGATTTATTTATTCCTAATCTTGCAAAAATAGGTTTTCTTAATACTTTGAATATGGATGAAAATAATGATGTTGATGCTTATTATACTATTGCAAGACCTAATAATGCTGGAAAAGATACTTTAGCAGGTCATTATGAGATGATGGGAATTACTTCTAATATTCCTTTTAAAACTTTTAATGAAAATGGATTTCCTATTGAATTAATAGATGAGATTGAAAAAGAAACAGGTAGAAGAGTTATAGGTAATAAATGTAGTAATGATAATTCTATTATTAATGAACTTGGAGAAAGACAACTAGATTATGGATCATTAATCGTCTATACATCAGCTGATTCTGATTTGCAAATTGCGGCTCATGAAGATGTTATTAGTCCAGAACTTCTTTATAGTTATTGTGAGAAGGTTCGTAAATTAACGTTAAAAGATGAGTTTTTAGTAGGAAGAGTTATTGCTAGACCTTTTACTGGTAGTAAAGGAAGATTTAGATTAAATAATGCAGGAAGAAAAGATTATCCAGTAACTCCACCGTCTAGAACAATTTTAGATGACTTAAATGAGAATAATTATAATGTTATTGCTATTGGGAAAATGAATGATATTTTTAGTAAAACAGGAATAAATAAGACTTTAAAAGCTTCTTCAAACATGGATGCAATTAATAAGTTAACTAATATTATGGATAAAAAGTTTACAGGATTATGTATGGTTAATTTATGTGACTTTGATAGTTTATATGGACATTTACGAGATGTTGAGGGATATGCTAAGGCTATTGAAGAGTTAGATGTAGAAATGCCAATAATTTTAAATAAGCTTGAAGTAGATGATTTGTTAATTATAACTGCTGATCATGGTAATGACCCTACTTTTAGAGGTAATGATCATACTAGAGAAAATGTCCCTTTAATTTTTTATAGTAGAAGTTTTAAGGATCCAAAACGTTTAGAAATACAAGATACAATGGCAGTGGTTGGTGCTACTATTGCTGATAATTTTGAGATAAATCCTCCTGAAATAGGTACTAGTATTTTAGACGAATTAGAATAGGGAAGAGTAGGGAGAAAGTAAAAGAACTAATAGGTTTTAATCTATTAGTCTTCTTCATTTTTTTCAAAACTTGAACATACTGTTTGTTCTTGATCTTTTACTTCGTCGCATGGACAGTCGCAGTTGCTACTAACTTTAATTTCATCTAAGTTGCATTCTTTATTATTGCTATTGTATTTGCAACTATCAACGTCACATTTGATACTTTGTTTCTTTTTCATTTTATCTCTCCTTCACTATTATATTTCCCAAAAATTAAGGTATTATTCCCCTATTTTTTTGATTTACTTCCCCTACTTTATATTTTAGGACAAAAAGGGTAGATGATTAAATATTTTTTTAACATGATAATATTATTAATAGTATGTAATATGTAATTATTAATTATTATTTATTATAGTATATAGTTAAACATAAACATATCTACAATTTATAATAATTGATTAATAAAGTATTTATATTATGATTGTTTGAATTTGAAGAAATTAAAAGATATATTTAATAATGTTTATATTTTAAATTATAGAAAGCTTGATTAAATCATTCTTATTAATTAATAGTTATTAGTCTAAAAAAACAAAACATCATACTTCCTATAATATATGTTATGTTAACTAATGCAACCCGAAAAAGTTTTTTCTTTTCTGGTTATAATATAGCATATAACCAATAAAAAAACAAGGAATATTAATCATTATCTTCCTCATTTAATAATCTTTCTTTTTCTTTTTCAACTTCTATTTCAAATCTAGCTTGTCTTTTAATGTCTCTTTTTCGCAAAAAACTAATAATAATTAATGCTAAAATTAAAGGTAAACCTAACATTAAAAACCAACCAAATAAAGAAGTAAAAAGAATCTCAGAATTACTCATATATATACACCTCTCTACAATTTAATTATATCAGAAAATATAATACTACTACCCTACTTAAAAAATACTTTACATATTGTTTACACAATGAAAAGAGAGCTTTTAAAAACTCTCTTTTAAAAAATAAGAATATAATTTATTTTGTGGTTTTGTTAAATTATACTTTCCTTGACTGTATCTCAGCTATTTTCTCAAGAACTTCTTTAGCGTTAGTTTCATTTATTTCGCTGTAACCAAGTTCTCTTAAAGCTTGAACTTTTGCAGTATTTAATTCTTGAGTACGACTAAGTTTTTCTTCTTTTTTAGCTTCAATATCTTGAACAAATCTTTTGTGAGTTTCAGCAATTTTATTTTTAGAAGCACCTCCATTATGATATAGAGTCATAGCAGAGAATAAAATACTTTCAAAAATAAACTGTTTATTTTTATCAAAGGCAAACTCTAAAGGATCAGTAAATCCCATTGATTTAGACATATATGCTAGAATATATCTTAATTCATCAGCAGTTTCCATAGACTGTAAGTAATGATATAAATATACATAAGTGTTATATGTAGTTTTAGTTTTATCTTCTACTAGTTTTTCTTTTAATAAATTTATAATATCTGCTAATAATTCTTGTTCTTTTTTATTAAAACATTTTAAGTCTGCTAATACTTCCCTATTTGAAGAGTCTTTTACACCTTCATTTAATCTATTTTCAACTTCAATAATATAATCACTTGTTACAGTTATTCCTTGTACTCCTTCTTCATCATCAATATTTAGTAGGGCAAGTAATCTTACAGCTTTTTCTTTTGGCCATAATGATAGACTATCTAAAGCTAGATAATTATATAACATCTGTCTTGAAACACCCAAATATTTAGCTAACCTTACTTTAGAAATTCCAAGTTCACTTAATAATTCGTTTAAATCTTTCATGTCACACACCACCTATAATACATTTTAATTAGTTTGACAAGTTTAGTCAAGTAAAATTTATGTAAAATACTTTACAAAGAAAAAGAGGCTATAGTAAATACCATAACTTCTTATTATCTTTTCTTACTTCTTTAACAATACCTCCACCTAAACAGTATTCTCCGTGATAGAAAACACATGCTTGTCCAGGTGTTACAGCTTTAACTCGCTCATATCTTACTAATATTTCACCATTATCTAAATATTCTAATTTAATATTTACATCTTTTGATCTGTATCTAAATTTTGCTGTACATTCATTTGGTCTTTCATCGCAATTAAAGTTAATATCTTCTAAAATAGCACTATCCGAATACAAGTATTCATTTTCTTCTCCTTCTGCTACATATAAAATATTTTTATTTAAGTCTTTTCCTACAACAAATAACTTATCTTTAGTACCACCTACATCAAGTCCCCTTCTCTGCCCTATTGTGTAATACATTAAACCAATATGTTTTCCTAGTACCTCATTAGTTTCTATATTAACAATATCTCCTTTCCTATTAGGTAAATAATTTTTAAGAAAGTTTTTAAAGTTTCTTTCACCAATAAAGCATATTCCGGTAGAATCTTTTTTCTTAGCAGTTACTAGTCCATAAGATTCAGCAATTTTTCTAACTTCTTTTTTATCTTTAATATCTCCTAAAGGAAACAATACATTTTTTAACTGCTCTTTAGATACTTGTGATAAAAAATAGGTTTGATCTTTATTTTCTTCATGGCTTCTCATAAGTCTACCATTTTCTATTTTGGCATAGTGACCTGTAGCAATATAGTCAGCGCCAAGTTTTTTCGCTTCCTTTACGAATAGGTCAAATTTAATATATTTATTACACATGATATCAGGATTTGGGGTTCTTCCTTTTTTTAACTCATCTAAAAAATAAGTAAAAACGTCACCCCAATATTCTTTAATAAAGTCAACTCTATGTAAAGGTATTCCTAATTTTTCACATACGGCTTTAGCATCATTATAATCTTCTTCTTGAGGGCAAATATTGTTGTTTAAATTGGGATTACCTAGAAAGTCATTATTAATGGAACTATCCCAATTACGCATAAAAAGGCCAATAACATCGTAGCCTTGTTCTTTTAACAGAATAGCAGCGACTGATGAATCTACACCTCCGCTCATCCCTACAACAACTTTCTTCATAGTACCACCTCTAATTCCTACTAATTATACTATAGAAATCTTTTATTTTCAAGAAAAACGTGTTATAATATGTAGTACAACTTTGAGGGGTGGTTTAATGAATATATCTTTTAACAAAATTATTAACTTAGAAAAAGATATTTCTATAGATGATTTAAAAGATGCTTTAGAAGATTTTTTAACTATTGAAGATGAAAAATTAAAAGAGGAATTTTTATCTAAATGTAAAAACGTTATTATATCTTTTCTTAATAAATTATTGCCTATGGTAGATGAATATCCCGCTTCTATTTCATATAACAAAACAGCTTTTAAAATAGATAGACTTCTATATTGGGCTAATTTTTTATATGGTGATAGTATTTTTCCTTTATTTAATAGAAATATACAAAATGTAAAAGATAATTCTCTTTATTTATACTCTTTAGCTAGATATCGTAATAATGTTAATATAGATTTATTTGATGATAAAGAATTGCTCTTAGATTTAGATATGTATACTAAATCAAATGAATTAAAATCTAAATATAGTGATATTAGTAAAGATGTATTAGAGGATGCTTATTACTTATATTTTAGTCTTAATAACTTTTTAGATAAAGAAGATTACGAAGAAAGAAAAAGAAAATTTATGGCTAAAAATAATATTGGGCCAAGTATATTAAAAGATTATGTTGAAGCATATGGGATTTTATATTTGAATACTCCCTTAAAAAAGATAGATAAGATGATAAAATTAGTTGATAATAATCATTTTTATTTTTCTAATGATTTCTTTAAATTTGGGGGTATTTTAAACGATATTATAAATAGTAATGATATTAACTATATAAAAACTATTGTATATAATAATCATCTTTCTTCTTATGGAGTAAAAAGTTTTATTGAAAAATATAAATTTTATAATAAAAAGTATACTGATAATTTAGATAGTATAATTGAGAAAGTAAATCTTGCTATAAAACTTTTAGAAAAAGAGCATAAATATATTCATTATTCTATCGCTTTAATGAAAATAGAAAAATGTAATGATATGGAAGAAATCAAAATGATAGTTAAAAATAATATAACATATTTAACAAATAATAATGTAGAGATATTTATTAGAAATTATAGAATTATTTTAGATGATAAAAAGAAGCAGGAATTAGAAGAACAATTGTTAAGTAAAATAGAGCAAGCAAAAGAAGAAATAAAAAAAGAGGGAGTATTAGAAAAAGAAAGAAGAAAAGAAAATCTATATAATAGTGTTGATTTTAATATATTTTTAAGTTCTGATATTAAAAGTAAAGATGATTTTTGCAAGCTTATGGATATTGGAGAAAATGATTTTAATGCTTTATTTTCAATGCTAGAAGTTAAAGATAATGAACTATATTTAAAAATTAAAGAGAAAATGCAATCTTTACAAGGTCAAAGATATGTTGTTTTACTTAATAAAGTAAATGATATTGCTAATAAAATTACTAATGGAATAAAACTAGAAGATGGTAGTAAAAGAAATTTTGAAATACTTGATTATTTTCTTAGTACTAAATTAGACTTTGATAACTTTATAGATTTATATACTAGAAATAAAAATATAGATGTAGCATCTTTAAAATCAATTAAGATGTTCTTTAGAAGTAATAAATTAACTAGTAAATTAAATATTAAACAAGAACTTGATGGTAAAACCATATTTATGATAGATAATACTCCTTATGAAGTTACAAGGGATGAAAAAGAAGAGGTTATTAAATATTTAGAAGAAAAAGAGATTCCTATTTATATTAAAATATATAAACAAGCTTTAAAAAGACATATTAAAGGTAATTTAATTGAAAAAGATAAGACCTTGAGTCTTAATTAAACTACTAATTTAATTAAAGCTGGAGATAAGAATACTTCTATAAAACTACAAGCAATATATACTAATAATACAGTTATATATACTTGTAAATATCTTTTCATTGACATTCTTAGGTTGATATCTTTACCCATAAATAAGTATTTAAACAGTTTAATGCCAAAATAAAGGGCATAGAAGCCTAAAAATAGAGCCATTAATAAAGTAATCAATTGATGGGGAAAAAGATAAGTAATAGCCTTTAAAATGCCATTAAAATGATATGTATAAATAATAGAACTTAAAGAAAAACCAAAAATAAAAGAAGTTATAGCTAAAGATAGTATTATTATAGGTATTCCTATAATTGATATTCCTAATAAAAAGATGAATGTTACAAAGAATATATTACCTATTAAGCTATTAATAAGAGCACTTTTATAATCTATATTATTATTTTTAATACTATCAAAAAAACTATTTAAACTAGTAGTTACTAGATTATGATCACTTTGATTTAAAATAATTGCATAAATAATTCCTGCAATTAATCCTATAGTCATTACTATTATAATAAAAATATATATTTTTTTCTGTTCTGCTAATTTATTAGTTACTTTGTTTTTTACTTTTTTTAATTTTAAATCCATTATTATCACCTAGTAAAACATATTCATAATTAAAATAATATTTACCTAAATTCATTTTACAAAAATAGACTTTTTATATATAATTAAAATGAGGTGAATTTAATGAATCAAAAGATGGTTAAAATAGTTTCTGCTATTATGTTAGTAGCAATACTTGCAGGTGTAATTAGTGTAATATTTTATTATGTAATATAATTTGAACATTTTCACTAGGTTTATGAGTGTTCTTTCTACAAATAAAAATAGACATTATATTTGTCTATTTTTATTTATTAAATTATTTATTGCGTAAACTCATAACTTTAACATTTATTGCCTTTTGCTTTTCTTTAGGAATAATATTCATTTGTTGATAGTATCTATAAAATTCACTACCATAAAAATTCTTTTCCCATTCTTCTATATCTTTTAAAGTTGCTAAATTTTTATCTGCAAAATCTTTTTTATCAATTGTTAATGCAAATGTATCTCTTTTAATTGTTTCTTTAAAAGAATGAGACTTTGTATCATGTAAAATATATTTAGCATCTTCATTATTAGAAATTCCCTGGAAAGGACTTTCCGTATAGAAAAAATTATTAAATTCTGTTATTATTTCTTTAGCATCCCCTAGAATATTTCTCCTAACAACAACCATTCCTTTATTAATTAAAATATAATTACGATTTTCTTTTGTAGCAACAGCAAATGGCACTTTATAAATTTTAGTTTTCATATATTTCATTACCTCCAATACATTCTTATTTAAATAATTTTGTTGTATTAATTCTTTTATTGTTGGCAAGATAATTATTTTTTTTCTTGTCTTTTCTTTTATTATAATTAGATGTTACTTTTTTAGCTTCCATATTTTCCCCCTTACCTTTCTATATATCCTTCAATTTCAGGTGTTATATTACTAACTAATAAATCGTTTGTATCATACTTTAAAACTATATCATTAAGTCTTTTAGTATCATTAGCAAGATATAATAAGATTAGACCACTTATTCTATTAGCAGTATATTGATTTAATTTATAAACATCTTCAGGATCTATTTTATATTTTCTAATGATATCATTTATTGGACCATATTTATAAATATAATTTATATAACTTCTAGTAATTTGTTCAATATTTTTATCTTTTTTTAAAAATTTTGCAGTTTTCCATATTTTCATAGTATTCCCCCTTCAAGTGGCTATTATTATATCATATTTGTTTAATATTGGCAAGATTTAACACGTCTTTTTTAGAAGAATCTTGCCATACTATTATTGTAGCTAAGGAGTGATTGCAATGCATTTTTTAAAAAAATTAAAGCTACAAATAATTTTTCCTCTTCTTATACTCTTTATTATGCCCACAAATATTTATGCTTATTCCAAATATATTATCCCAGGTGGAGAAACCATTGGTATAGAAGTTAATTCTAAAGGTGTTTTAGTAGTTGGCTTTTATGAAGTAGAAAGTAAATATATTGGAAAAGATGCAGGATTTGAAATTGGTGACATTATTACAAAGATAAATGGAACCGAAGTTAGCGATATTAATGAGATGGTGAATGTAGTAAATCAAGAAGCAAGAATGAATAATAAGTTAGATGTAACTATTATCCGAAATAGTAAGTCTTCTGATTTATCTTTAGACATGATTTGTGATAGCGAGGATGTATGTAAAACTGGTCTTTATGTAAAGGATGAAATAACAGGTATTGGTACTTTAACCTATATTGATCCTAATACAACTATTTTTGGAGCTTTAGGTCACGAAATAACAGAAAGAACAACAGGTGAAAAGTTTGAAATAAAGGATGGTAAAATATTTAAAGCAACAGTTACTGATAATACCAAAAGTGAAAGTGGATCTCCTGGTGAAAAAAATGCAACATATGATGAGACTGTAACTTATGGTAGTATTAGTGCTAATGAAGAGTCTGGTATCTTCGGTAAATATACTGATAAAATATTAGAAGATAAAGCTTTAGAAGTTGGAGATAAAGATGATGTTAAGAAAGGAAGCGCTACAATCAGAACTGTTTTAAATGGTAATGAAGTAAAAGATTATGATATTAATATTTTAAATGTTAATAAAGATGGTGATATTAAAAATATTCTGTTTGAAATAACTGATACAGAATTACTAAATGAAACAGGTGGAGTTATACAAGGAATGAGTGGCTCGCCAATTATTCAGAATGATAAGATTATTGGAGCGGTTACTCATGTTATAGTAAACGATACTAAGAAAGGGTATGGTATTTTTATTACAACGATGCTAGAAGAAGGAGATAATAGTGTTAATTAGTAACACAAAAAAATAGCTAGTTTTAATTAACTAGTTATTTTTCTTCTCTTTTTGTTTATTTATTTCTTTTTGCTTATTAATGATTCTGGCACAAGTAACAATTCCTGTTTCTATTAGAATTTTCTCATAATCATCAATCTCTTTATCAATATAGTTATAATAGTCATTCAAACATCCTTCTATTTGTTCAATTTCATTTAAAGAGTTGACTTCATCTTGATAAAAATTATAATATTCTTTAAATAGATGCATACCATCTATTACATATAAACGGGAACCAACATCAATATTAGGATATTGTTTATAGGAAATTATAGCAAGACTTATAATGTTTTCAAACGTTTTACGGTCAGTTGAATTATAATATTCATTATAAATAGCTTCTGTTTCATTATAAAAACTTTCTATATCCATACTCCCTCTTGCCTCTTGTATTGCATCAAATAAACGTAATTTTAATGTATCAATAAATTCCATACTGCTTTCTCCCTATAAAATTAAGTATATAATACTATTATATTTTTAAATAGTCAATTATGTTATAGATATTTATTCTCCTTTAAATTTCTCTCTTTTACTATATGGTTCTATAAGTTCAAACTTATAAACTTGTTCTACATTAGGATATTTATTATGATTAACTTTTTCCATAAAATCTTTTAAAGGCCTTACCCAACAACTACCATCTTCATATAATTTTCTATAAATTACTACATCTTCTAAAGTTTCACAGTCTTTTGCTATTTCTTCTACTAAATAGTAATCTCCTTTAAAGTGTTTATAAATACCATGTATTTTAATCTCTCTCATAATTATGCTTCTACTTCACCTTTAAATTCAGAAAGAGACCCATCTTCATTAACTATAGAGGTTAGAGCTTTCTCTGCTTCTTTTAAATCTTTATCACAAGATGAAGCAAGTTTAGTAGCTTTTGTAAAATAATCTATCGCTTTATCTAGTTCTACATCTCCATTTTCTAAAGATTTAACAAGGCTTTCTAATTCAGTTATTTTTTCTTCGAATTTCATTTCTTTCTTTTCCATAATCTTTCCTCCTACTTTATGATAGCTTCTCTACTACCATCTTTTAATTCTATATTTATTAAATCATCTTTCTTTAAGTCTTTTATACTAGTAACAGCTTTATCGCCAATTTTAATAATACCATAACCTCGCTCTAGTGTTTTTAAAGGAGATAAGGCATCTAATTTACTAAGTAGTAAAGCATATTTTTGTTTAGTTTTATCTAATATTATTAGAGGATTGCTAAACAAAGGTCTTGTTTTAATATTATTTAGTTTAATCTTTTCTTTATCAATAATATTTTTATAATTTTTAACTAGACTTTCTGTTAAATAATCAAGTTTTTGAATTTTAGCAGAATATAAATCTAAAGGATTATTTAAAATATAATTACTTTTGATATTATCAAGTCTTTTTTTCTTTAATTCTAAAATATTTCCTACAGCTTTTCTACTTCTTAAACTTAATTGGTTAAGATAGTTTATAACATCTGCTTTGTTCGGAACGGCAATTTCGGCTGCTCCTGTTGGAGTTGGGGCTCTTAGGTCTGCTACAAAGTCTGCTATAGTAAAATCTATTTCATGACCTACTGCACTTATTATTGGTATTGGGCACTCAAAGATAGCTCTTGCTACTATTTCTTCGTTAAAGGCCCATAAGTCTTCAATAGAGCCTCCTCCTCTACCTACTATTAAAACATCTAAATTATAATCCTCTGCTCTTTTTATTTGCCTTACAATATCTTCTTTAGCACCTTCTCCTTGTACTAAACTAGGTAAAAGTATTACTTCTGTTAGTGGGAATCTTCTATTAATAGTAGATATTATATCACGAATTGCCGCTCCAGTAGGTGCTGTTATTACCCCTACTCTTTCTGGTATTTTAGGAATTGCTTTCTTGTATCTATCATCAAATAAGCCTTCACTAGCTAGTTTTTTCTTTAACTGTTCAAAAGCTACGTAAAGGTTACCTACTCCATCTTCCATCATTTCATTAACATATATTTGATAACCACCTGTCGCTTCATAAACAGAGATTCTTCCTGTTACAAGTATTTTCATACCATCTTCTGGTGTAAATTTAACTTTACTAGCACTACCTGCAAACATAACAGCATTAATTCTACTACCTTCATCTTTAATAGTGAAATAAAAATGTCCTCTAGTATGAGCTTTAAAGTTAGATATTTCTCCTTTTAGATAAACTTCTCTTAAATTAACATCATTATCTAATTTATATTTAATGTATTTAGTTAACTGACTAACTGTTAAATATTCCTTATTCATTCTCTTCCTCACTATGATAAATATTATCTAATACTCCATTTAACATTTTAGTAACTTTTTCATCACTATATTTTTTAGATATTTCTACCCATTCATTAATAGTAACAATACTAGGTGTTTTAAGATACTCTAACTCATAACTTGCTAAAAGGAATAAGGCTTGATCAACTTTATTTAATCTACTAAGCGACCAATCTTCCATATATTTATTAACTAGATTGGTTAGTTCTTCTTTTTTTTCGATAACACCATTAACTAGAGAATTAACAAAATCATTTTCTACTTCATATTCTTCTTTAATTAAATCGTTTACATCATAGTAAACATTAGCATCATTAAAAATGTTTATTTTATAAATTATACGAAGAGCAATTTCTCTTACTTCATTTCTTGTTTTCAAAAGTATCACTTCTCTTTCTTAATTCATTTTATCAAAAAAACTTACATATGAAAAGAGAAAACATCAAAAAACATTTGTTCTATCAAAAGAAGTATCTTGTTCGATTGAAACAATATAATACATATGTAATTATTTAATTAGGAATGCTTAGTAATGGGTGTTTTTTCCTTATTTTTTCCTTTTCTAATAGTTAGAAGAAAGATTTTATAGTAATAGTATTATTAACTGTTATTGTACTTTTAATAGTTTTAAGAGTCTAAAACTATTAACTGGCCTATATAAAAGAAATAAGAATGTGGTCATTATAGTACTTGTAAATAAAAGAAAATTAATAGAGGTAATATTTTTATATAGTACTAAATTTAATATTGTTAGAATAAAGAAAGCAATTAATAGGACAAAATATTTAATTCTAAATGATTTATTCTGATTATACATTTCTTTTAACTTATTTATAGATATCTTTTTACCTTTATTTTTAAAGATATCTTTTATAGTATTATTAGCTATTATAGTTATAATACTACCAAAGATAATACCAATTAAGACGATAAATAGATAGGAATATGGTAAATAGTAACTAAGGCAAGCAAAGGCAAGGTAGAAAATAAAGCCTATAATAATACCAAGTATTCCTATTATGTTACAATTATTATTTTTATTATCACTGGTATAAACTAGTTTATCGTTAAAATTATAATAGTAGTTTATATTCTTTTTATTATCTTTATATAATAATATATAATTCATTAGTTATCATCCCCTTTTATTAATATTTTTATATTATCTATATTTCTTTTAATCAGCTTAATCAGCTTAATCAGCTATTTTCTTAGTATTATTCTTTTGAATATATCTTAGTACTTTCATAAAATTATTATCTAGTTGATAATACTTAGCATCATATTCAATAAAACAATCAGCTACTGTATTAAAACCTTGCTTTAGTATCTCTTGTACTCTTTCACAATTATAAGTAGGATTATGCTCTTGTCCATCTAAATGATTATAACCATTATCTTCATAAACTTTAGCGGTAATATCACAATCTTCTTTATCACAAAGAAAGGCAAATTTAGCTTCAGGTGTTTCTTTTGCCTCAAACTCAACAAATAAATCTATAAGATATTCTTTATTGTTTAATGTTGATACTACTTCTTTAAAAGCTAGTAATTCTTTTTCTTTTTTACTATTAGCATCTATACCATCAAAATCAGTAATATCGCCTATTTTTGTTTCTCCTAATTCATGAATTGCTAACATTGTTATTACTTTATTAAGATCAATATGTTTATAGTTATATTCACTATGCATGGCTATTGCAAGCATTATAGATTTATAGGTATGTTCAGCGATGCTTTCTAATCTTTCTTTTTTAACATTCCAGTGTTCTTTATTCCAACCACTTCTAATAATATCGGTTAATTTTAGCGCTTGCAAATAAAATATTAAAATGTTTTTTATATTATCTTCATCATTTTTTATTAAATCGTTTTCTTCAATATCAATAAGAACTTCATTTAATTGTTTAATTTTATCTATAAAATTTAAAATGTTTATATTATTTATGGTATTTACATAAGTATTTAGAACTTTAATAAAATATTCTAGAATATCAGTGTTAGAAAATGTACAAATAGTATTTTGTAATTTCTCTTTGTTTTCATAGCAAATAAATGTGTATTGATCATTATTTTGATTATTAATTTCAAAAGTTTGACTATAATCAGGTAGAACTCTATTATCTTTATATAATTGTTGTTCAAGATTTTGAAAACAGGCGTAATAATCATATACGATATCATGGTTACTAAAATCTCTTATATTGAAGGTGCTAATAATTTCATTTTCTAAATCATAATGCCAAATACCTAACTTGCTATTAATAATTTTTGCTTTATCAAAAACAACGGTACATGCCTGGATGATTTTATATTCAGGTATTAACGTTTCATTATAGAATGAATAAATAAATTTATTTTTATCTATAATACTAATTTCTTCATTGAGTTTACTTTGAATAGTTTCTTTTATTATTTTTATGGTACTACTTTCATTTGTTACATAAGTTTTGATTAGATGATTTAAGTCATTATCATATTTTGCTAGTTCTATTTCTTCACCTATTTTTTTTACATTAGAATAATCTTTTTCTAATAATTTATGTACTAATTCACTAGCAACAATATTTTCATCTAAGCTGGGAACTCTATCTTTTATAATTTGTAATAAGTCATATTTCATGTTATATTTCTTCTTTCTTTATCTTTTCTTTTAATTCATATAAGAAATTTAAGGCACTAATTGGAGTCATATTTAAGGGATCAATTTCTTTAATCATTTCTTCTATTTCATTAGTTTTTTCTTCCGTTTTAACTTCTTCTTCATCGAGACTAAATAAACTTGTTTGCGTAAATTCTCTTTCTTTAACTCCTTCATTTTCATAGATATTAAGGATCTCTTCGGCTCTTTTAATTAATGATTCTGGCAAGTGAGCAAGACTTGCTACATTAAGGCCATAACTTTTATCAACTGCCCCTAATTTTATTTTATGTAAGAAAGTTAGTTTACCATCTTCTTCATAAGCTGATACATGAATATTTTGTAAATGTTTTAAACTGTTAGATAAACTAGTTAATTCATGATAATGAGTTGAAAACATTGTCTTAGCTCCTATTTTATCATGAATATATTCTAATATGGCTTGGGCTAGACTCATACCATCATAAGTTGCAGTCCCACGTCCTAATTCATCAAAAAGAATTAGACTGTTTTTAGTGGCTTCTTGTAAAGCTAGATTTGCTTCTTTCATTTCAACCATAAATGTTGATTCACCACTAACTAGATCATCACTTGCCCCTATTCTTGTAAATATTTTATCAAATATTGGCATAGAACAGCTTTTGGCAGGAACAAAACAGCCTATTTGGGCCATAATAACTGTAATAGCAAATTGACGCATATAAGTAGATTTACCGGCCATATTAGGACCTGTTATTAAAAGTATACTTGTATCTTCATCCATGATAATATCGTTAGATACATACTTCTTATCATCACTTGCCATTACTTCTTCAATAACAGGATGACGAGAAGCGATTATTTTAACATTATGATTATCAGTAATAGTAGGTCTTACATAGTTATATAGATCTGCTACTGTAGAAAAAGCTTGTAACATATCAACTTCTGCGATTATATTAGCAGTTTTTTGTAAAGGAGCAATATATCTTTTAATAGTTTCTCTTATCTTCATAAATAAGTCATATTCTAGATTAATTATCTTCTCTTCTGCTCCTAAAATAATATTTTCTTTTTCTTTTAATAAAGGAGTAATAAATCTCTCACAATTAGATAAGGTTTGTTTTCTAATGTAGCCATATTCTTCTTTTAACTCTTTAACTTGTCCTTTACTAATTTCTATATAATAACCAAAGACTTTATTAAAACCTACTTTTAAATTCTTAATACCCGTACGTTCCTTTTCTTTTTGTTCTAATTCTAGAATAAAGTCTTTAGAACCACTGGATATATTCCTTAGTTCATCTAATTCTTCATTATAACCATCTTTTATAAGACCACCTTCTCTTAAAGAAAGAGGAGCATCTTCATTAATACTTTTATCAAGGAGACTATATACTTCAGGAAAATCTTCTATATCTTTATAATAGTTTAAGTCTTTTAAGTTTTTCTTAATATTAGGTAGTACTTTTAGACTACTTTTAAGTTGTAATAAGTCTTTAGCATTTAAGTTACCATAAGTAATTCTTGATGAAAGACGCTCTAAGTCATAGACTTCACTTAAGTTATTTTTTAAATCATCCCTAATTATAAATTCTATTCTTAATTTATCTACAAAATCATAACGTCTTTCTATTTCTTTTTTATTTGTTAATGGTGACTCTATATTCTGTTTAAGTAATCTACTACCCATAGCAGTCTTATTTTTATCTAAAAGCCATAAAAGACTATAAGTTCTTTCTCTTAATCTAACTGTTTCTGTTAGTTCAAGATTTCTTTTTGTATTATTATCTATTAATAAATGGTCTTTTAAGTTTTCTTTTTTCGCTTCTCCTAAATGATGAAGATCACCTTTTTTAGTAGTTGTAAGATATGATAGTAAGTGTTTTATACCTGTTTCTTCTCTTATATCTTTTAGATTTTTGTAAATATATTTATAGTCATTACCATTATATAATTCATTATAGATAGTTACATTTAAATGATAGGTTGTTCTTAAGGTATTAATTAATTCACGGTCCATTTTATCATTAACTATTATTTCATTAAAATTATGTCTTAAAATATCTCTTAAGAGAGTTCGCTTATCACTATCTTCTATTAATACATATACTTCTCCTGTAGAAATATCAGAATATGATATAACATAACAGTATTCTAAATCATAGATAGAAGCGATAAAGTTATTATCTTTTGCATCTATAGATGCGTCTAGTCTTGTTCCTTTAGTAACTACTTGAATAACATCACGTTTTACCATATCTTTAGTAGTTTTAGGATCTTCTAATTGTTCAACTATCGCCACTTTATAACCTTTATCTATTAGTTTATCTAAATATCCTTCATAAGCTTTAAAGGGAATTCCACACATAGGAACTCTCTCATCTAGTCCAGCATTTCTTCCTGTTAAAGTTAATTCTAATTCATGAGATGCAGTTATGGCATCTTCAAAGAACATTTCATAAAAGTCTCCAAGCCTAAAAAAGATAATTGTATCTTCATACTTATCTTTTATTTCTAAATATTGCCTCATCATAGGACTTATTTTTTCTCTATCTACTTCACTACGTTTCAAAATACCACTTCTTTCTATTTACGTTTCATATCAAGTATTTTTTGATTAATCTTTTCATTAGCAGTTGCAAACTCAGCATATAAAATATCACAATAATTACCAAAATAGCCACTTTGTTTTCGAAATTCTAAATTAGTTAGATTATAATAGGCTTTTATTAAGGCAGAAAAATGCTGTTCTTTTGTTTTTTCGTCTAATTTATTTATCTCTTCGTATAATGCTGTTACCCTTTTACCGGAAATCATTTCAAGTTCATAATGAACGGCTAGTGTTTCTTCTAAAAGTAAATCTTTATGTTTACTATTACTATTTTTTATGGCTTCTATTTCTTTTTGTAATTGTTGCCTTTTGGAATTTATATCTATATCAGTACTTTTATATGTTTTGTTTGTACTATCAAGACTATGAATTTTATCTACTTCTTTTGATATCAAGTACTGTAATTGTTCTAAGGACATGTTTTTAGTATTTAATCTTTTTTTGATAACACTTATTAATGGTATATCTTCTACAGTATAGTTATCACTAAAGCCAATAGTTTTAGACATTATATAGATAATATTGTTTTTTAAAGTCATACTTAAATCTAATTTTTTAGTAGATGTACAAGTTAAAACGTTATAAATATCAATATTATCAGTAATATAGAAACCAGCATAATTACTATCAAAAGGAAAAGTACTACTATTTAAAATCTTAGTTTCTATTTCCTTTAACATTTTTTTGTATTCTATAATATCTTTTTGGCAAAAGTTATATTTAGTAAAGTCAGCATTACTATAAATATCTGTAAATACTTGTTTTTGAGATGCATTTAAACTCAAATAAAATTTACCAACCTTAGTTTTTTTAAAATTATTATATAATTTTTTAACTTCTTCTGTTTTTTTATTAATAATATAATCTATCATTATATATCTTTGACATTCTTTTAATAACTCTTCTTCCATACGAAACCCTCCATAAGAAAAGTATAACATCAATATCTTTAAAATGACAGTGTTTTTTGGTAAAATAAATGAAGGAAGTGATACTATGGATAAGCCTCTAGCATTAAAAATGGCACCTAATTCTTTAAAGGAAGTAATTGGTCAAAAACATTTAGTGGGAGAAGATAAAATACTTAGTAATTTAGTTAATAATAAGAAATTATTCTCAATGATTTTATATGGGAAACCTGGTATGGGTAAAACTTCTATTGCGAAAGCGATTATTAATGATTTAGGAGTAAGACATAGATTTTTAAATGCTACAGTTAATTCTAAGAAAGATTTAGATATTGTGATAGAAGAAGCGAAAATGTATGATGGCATTGTTTTAGTTATAGATGAGATTCATAGACTTAATAAAGATAAACAAGATATCTTACTACCCTGTCTAGAAAGTGGTCTTATCACTTTAATTGGTATGACAACTAGTAATCCATATCACTCTATTAATCCGGCAATTAGATCGCGATGTCAATTATTTGAACTTAAAGAGTTGGAAACTGAAGATATTGTTGAAGGACTCAAAAGAGCGATTAAAAGTCCTTATTTACCTAATATAAAAATTGATGATAAGACTATCAATTATATTGCTAAACTAGCAGGTAGTGATTTAAGATTTGCTTATAATCTTTTAGAAGTAGCATATTTTTCTACTAAAGATTTTAAAGTAGATCTTGATGTTGTAAAAAAAATAAACAATAAACCTGTTTTTTATGCTGATAAAGATGGTGATGGTTACTATGATATGTTATCGGCTTTTCAAAAGTCTATTAGAGGAAGTGATGTTGATGCTTCCCTACATTATTTAGCAAGATTAATTGAAGTGGGAGATTTAGATAGTATTTTTAGACGAATTTCTGTTATTGCTTATGAAGATATAGGTCTTGCTAATCCTTCTATTGGTCCTAAAGTGATGGCAGCCATTGATGCTGCTAAATTAGTAGGACTACCAGAAGCGAGAATTGCTCTTGGTACTATTGTTACAGAAATGGCTCTATCTCCTAAGAGTAATACTGCCCATTTAGCATTGGATGAAGCGTTAAGTGATATTGAAAAAGGTAATGTTGGTGATATTCCTAAACACTTAAAAAATCCATCTACTACTTACAAGTATCCTCATGATTATAAAAATGCTTTTGTTAAACAACAGTATTTACCTGATAAGTTAAAAGATAGAAAGTATTATCATCCTAAAAGTTTAGGCTATGAGGCAAAGTTAAGAGAAATATATGATTATTTAGAGAAAATGAAAAGAAGTTAGTTTAAACTAGCTTCTTTTGTTTTTGGGCTTCTTTTTGTAAACTATTTTGATGCTTAAGAGCACCATGGATTACACCTTTATATAATGGCATATTATTTTCATTAATATCTTCTAAAGCAGCTTCTAATGTTTTTCTTGTGAAATGAACAGTATCTTGCTTACAAGTTATGATACCTGTTGTTTTTAATAAGTTTATATTTCTTTGATTAAAGATAGCAAAAACATTATGCATATTAGTATTATAATAGTCTGATATTACTTCTCTATTAGTGGTTTTTATCTCTCTTGCAAGTGTTGATAATTCATTAAATGGAATATCATTATTTAAGTAATATTCATATAAATTAATTGGTTCTTTTGAACTTAGAGATGATTTTATTTCTCTAATAGTATTATTTACTAATAGTAAGTATTCCTCTTTATATTTATTATATATTTCTGTTATAGCTTCTTTATCTTTTGCATTAGAAAACTCTACAATACTAGTAGGATTATGTTCTAATATAGATCTCATAAGGAAAACGTTAAAGTTATAAGTTTGACAGAAAAACTTAAATTCATTGGATTTAACACTTTTTAAAATATTTGTTATATCATTAGATGTAGCATTTTCTATTTGCTTAGAAAGAAGTTCTTTTTTAGCTTTATATAAAGAAGATTTCTCTTCTTTTTCTTTTTGCTCTTCTTCTTTTGCAATTTTTTTCTTTCTTTCTATAAGTTCAAAATATAAAGGATGTTTTTGTTCCCTTAATATTTTAACATAATCTCTATAAATATAAATATTACAATCCGTTTTAGCTTTAAAATCATTGTTAGAAATGGCATTAATGGATAAGGCCATATTTACTGCTATTTTAGCTTCATTATAATGACGTTCTTCCAATATATTAGTACTTGGTAAAAGTATTTTATGTTCAACTTCATTTTTAATATCTTTTAAAACTAGTAATTGTTCACTATCTAATTCAGAATTTTTTAAAGCAAGATTTAATAATTCTAAAATACTAAAAGGGCAAACATCATATTCTTCAGATCTTCTTAAGATATCTCTATAGACACTAATGTCGTTTTTGTAAGCATTAAATATACTTTTTAAAATTTCTTCTTTTTTATCTAATGTTTCTGCTAAATCAAATTTGTCATATGCTTCATTATAAATATTAAAAAGATGATTTCTATATGGATGTTTATAATTATTGATATATTTCCATTTAATTAATAATAATTCTTCTTTAGATGTAGCACTATCTAATAATGCTATTATTTTTGATTTTTCCATAGTATTTCCCCCTTCTAAAAACGGCATTTATTTTATCATAAAATGGGGATTTAGTCAATGTTTAAGATGAATAGATCTAAGACTAAATCTTTTTCTACTTGGCCACTTTTCATTTCGTAGTCAATATTAGAAATGTTTTTAATAATAGTTCTTAACTCTTTTAGGGTATAGAATCTTGTTAGTTCTAAAGCTTTTTTAACTCTAAAGGGATGAACTTCTAAAGTATCTGCTATTTCTTTATTAGAAATATTTTTCTTTAATAGGACTTTTACTTGATATAAAAGACGATATTGACTTTCTAATAGACCCATTAAAGCATAACTTTCTATATTGTAATTAAGTAATTCTGTATATATATTTATAGCTTTTCTTTTATCTTTTAAAGCTATTTCTCTTACTAGATCAAAAGCAAGACTATCTTGCTTATTAAGAGGCTTAACTAAAAGATCTAAAGCTTCTTTGTAAGTAATTTTTTTAGTATTTAGAAAAGCTAGTTTTAGTTTTTGACATTCACTTATTAATCTTTCTAAGTCATCACTATAATAATCTTCTAAGAGATTTATAACTCTATATTCGATATTATAGTCTTTAAAAATGTCTTTGATAATACTTTTAGGATTATCATTAATATCAATAACAGTAAGTTTATTGATAAGGTCTTTAAGAGCTTTTTTTCTCGTATCTAAACTTGTCGCTATAAATATTAATATAACGCTGTCATTAGGATTATCTAAATATTTATTTAAGGTAATTACATCTTTTTCTTTTAATAAAGCATTATTAGAAAAGTTTTTCCCAATTATTACTTTATTAGGAGTTAGAAAAGAGATAGTATCAGCATCTTCTATTAAAGAAGTAATACTATCTTCATCTAAATCATAGGTATTGATAATTGCATCCGTAAATTTATTATCTTTTATTATTTGTTCTATCTTTTTATTAGTAAGGCTTAAAGATGTGCCTTTAATTAAATAATTATTCATTTATTAATTCCTCTAGAGAATGTTTAATCTCTCCTAAATGGCTCTTATCTTTGATACCACCTTGGGCAAAAGTAGCACTTCCTCCCCCATTTCCTCCACAAGCTGTTGTTATACTTTTGATAACAAATCCTGCATTAACTGTTGGAATAGAACTACGACATATAAAGTTAACGCTATTATCTTCTTTAATGTTAGCAAGTAATATTACAACTTGTTCAAATTTATTACATAGATCATCAGCCATTGATTTTACTAAAAACATTTCAATATTATCAAGTTCTAAGTATAGTAGTTTCTTACCATTAATTTCTTTAGTTCTAGATAGGTAATTATCTAAATTAGATAAAGTTAATTTTTCAAGTTCATTATTATATGTTTTTTCTAATGATTTAACTTCGCTTTGAATATAACTAAGTTCATTTTGATTAAAGATAATATCCTTATATGATTTAGGAGGAGTGTTATCTATTTCGACATCAAAAGTTAAATCAATACCTTGTTTTTTAGCTAATGCTAGTATCTCTTTAGCTTTTATTAGTAGTTTAACCGTTTCATCATTATATGGCTTTATTACTTCAAACATAGTATTTTCTAGTCTATTACCTGTAACTGCTTCAATTCTATAAGTATTGCTTCCTTTAGATTCAAAGTTATAGATTGCAAATTTTTTAATATCTTTAGTATTAGCGACATGAGTACCACCACATAGTTCAATAGATTTATCAATTTTAACAACTCTAACCATATCACCATATTTTTCACCAAATAGAGCCATAGCACCAAGCTTTTTAGCTTTATCAATTGGCATTGTTTCTGTAGAGGTTATTACATGCCTTTTAATGATGCTATTAACTAAGTCTTCAGTCTTAACGATTTCTTCATCACTTATTTTAGATGGACAAGTAAAGTCAAATCTAAGTTTTTCTTCATCAACATAACTACCTGCTTGTCTTATATTTTTATCAACAATTGTTTGAAGAGCATATTGTAATAGATGAACACTTGAGTGATTAGCTTCTATTTCTTTTCTTCTAGGTTTATCAATAATTACTTCTACTTCATCATTAACATGAATAATACCATCTAATAGTTTAACTTTATGGATATGTTGACCATTAGGACCTTTAAAGACATCTACTACTCTTGCTTTAAAGTTTTTACCTACAATCATACCGGTATCGGATACTTGACCACCTGATTCAGAATAGAAACAAGTTCTTTTTAAGATGATATAGCCGGAATGATTTAGACTTTTTTCTAACTTATCTTTAGAAACAATGGCAAGAACACTACTTTTTAGACGATAAAGTCCATAGACAAAGGTTGAGGGCTTAGTAAAGTCCATTAATACTTTCTTTTGACTAGCCATAGCAGTTTTAGTTCGAGCATTCTTTTTAGCAAGTTCCTTTTGTTTTTCCATATAATCTTTAAATTCTTGTTCATTTACAGTATAACCATGTTCTTTTGCAATTTCTTCTGTTAGTTCAAAAGGAAAACCAAAAGTATCATATAATTTGAAAGCATCATAACCACTAATTACTTTATCGTTGTCATCTCTCATTATTTCTTTTAGTCTTCTTTCCCCATCTTCTAGAGTATTAAAGAATAGTTTTTCTTCATCTAAGATGTATACGGCAACTTCACCAGAATTTTCTCTTAGTTCAGGATAAGCATCACCCATAACTTGAACGATAGTTGGTACTAGTTTATAAAGGAAAGGTTCATTAAAGCCTAAAGTTCTTCCAAATCTAACACTTCTTCTTACTAGACGTCTTAAAACATAGTCTCTACCTGTATTACCAAAGCTTGCTCCATCACTGATGGCAAAGGTAACGGCTTTCATATGATCGGCAATAACTTTAAAGGCAACTTCACCATTATATAAAACGCCACTTAGTTCTTCTATTTTGTTAATAATTGGTTTAAATAAATCAGTTTCAAAGTTTGATGATACTCCTTGAAAAATACAACACCATCTTTCTAAACCGGCACCAGTATCGATATTCTTATGAGGAAGTTCTTTATATTTTTCACGAGGAACTCCAGGTTTAGAATTAAACTGGCTAAAAACATTATTCCAAATCTCAACATAACGATCTTGGTCTTCATCATGAATAAACCTCTCCCAAGCATCACCTTTAGGATCTAGCTTTTCACCTTGATCATAGAATATTTCACTATCAGGGCCACATGGACCTTCTCCTATTTCCCAGAAGTTACCTTCTAATTTTATGATATGAGATTCATCCATTCCTAATTCAATCCACTTATTATAAGCATCTTTATCGTTAGTATAAACAGTTATATATAGTTTATCTTTAGGTATAGCAAACCACTTATCACTAGTTAGAAGTTCATAAGCAAACTCTATCGCTTCATCTTTAAAGTAATCACCAATAGAAAAGTTACCCATCATTTCAAAGAAGGTATGATGTCTTTTAGTAACTCCAACATTTTCTATATCATTAGTCCTAATACATTTTTGAATATTAACTATTCTACGTGACTCAGGAGTAACAGTTCCATCAAAATATTTTTTTAAAGGTGTTACTCCGGCATTAATCCAAAGTAAGGAATCATCATTAATTGGAATAAGTGGAGCTGATTTAACATATTTATGTCCATGTTCTTCAAAGTACTTAATCCACATTTTTCTTATTTCATTACTAGTCATATATCTCATATTACTTCTCTCCTTCTTGTTCAATTGTTTCATCTATATCTATATGAAGATTTATATCTTCTTCTGTAGGTAACTTATCAATAATATCTTTAGGCATATATTTGGAAATTTCATAAGAACTAACACCAATTGGTTTGTTAATATCTTTTAGTGCATATTCAACCGAAAACTTGTCTTTTTCTCTGCATAGAATTATACCAATACTAGGATTATCTAAATCACTTTTAATAATATCATCAACAGCTGATAAATAAAAATTAATCTTACCAGCATATTCAGGTTTGAATTTAGTATTTTTTAACTCAATAACAATATAACAATGAAGTTTTGTATGATAAAACAGCATATCTATAAAATAATCTTCATTCCCAACGGTAATTTTGTATTGATTGCCAACGAAGCTAAATCCATTACCTAATTCTAATAACACAGTTTTAATTTTTTCAACCATTGCTTGTTCTAATTCAGTTTCAATATAATTTTCTTTTAATGATGTTAAATTAAGAATATATGGATCTTTCATAATTTCATTAGCTAAATCGCTTTGAGGACTGATTAATGTATCTCTAAAATTATTGGGCTTATCTCCTAAGACTTGTCTTTCATAAACTTTACTCTTTATTTGCAATGCTAATACATCATAACTCCAACCATTAATTGCAGTTTGATTCATATACCAAATTCTTTTTTCATCATCTTTTATTTTATCCAATATCAAAACATTATGTGACCATGGAATTTGTGCAGACGCCGTCTGCACAAATTGATTTTTATTGCATTCTATATAATATTTTTTCATATTTTTTAAATTTCTAACTGAAAATCCCTTAATATTAGGAAAAGATACTTTTAGTTCAATTGCAAGTTCATCAATAAATTTATTTCCCCAAGAAGAATTTTCATATATTATTTGACCAAGATTATAATATAATTTTAGTAAGTTTTTATTAGCTTCTTTAAATATTTCTAATTGTGTATTCTTAATCTCACTCTTAATTTTTAATATTATTTTTTTAAAATCTTTCTCTAACATTAATACCACCTCTAGAATTTGTTTTTATCTATACTAGCATTATAAAAATTTGTATTAATACTTTCATATTCTCCTTGATATTTTTTTGGAGTTGTGCAACAGTTCTTCACAACCTTATCTATAAAAGTTCTTAATTTTGCCACCGCTAGTGGCAAAAATTACTCATTATCAATGCTTTCAAGTATCTCTTCTAATCTTTTATAAAAATCACATAGATCTCCATTATTTAAGATATAATAATCAGCAAAAGCAATAGGTCCTCCTTTAGCAGAATTTTCTATCTCGGAAATATCTCTTTTAATAATATCTTCATTATTAAAAGGCCTATCAGGTCTATTACTTACTCTATTATATCTAATTTTCTTATCTGTGCAAATACAAATAAGCTTTAAGTCTTTAAATTTATCTTTAAGTATTAAGTATTCATCCCAAGAGTATAATCCATCTAAAACAGTATCTCCTAACTTATAGGCTTCTTCTATTTTAGGAAGAAGTATTTTAGCAACGACACCCATACCATGTTCTTTTCGCAAGTTCTCACGAAATTCTTTTTGACTATCAGGAGTAATTTTTATTCCTGCTTCTTTCATTTTATCATAAATTACCCCACCAAAGTATATTTTTTTATAACCCTGATCTTCTAAATAAGTAGTCGCTACACTTTTACCACTTCCGCTCATACCAACAACAGCGATTAATTTTTTCATAATACTTCAACCTCGCTTTCGATATTCATTATCTTGTCCGCTTCTTTATATAAGTGTTCTTTGGTAGTATTTTCTATTACATAGTCATAATCATTATAGTTTTCCATATCAGTCTCAGTAATATGTTCTTTTTCTTTCTTAGTTAGTTTATTATCATAACCTTCTCTAATAACATGAATTATCTTTATATCAGGAAATCTTTCTCTTAATAAGTTAAATTCACTAACAAGTCTTCCATCAGTAATGATAAAAACATCAAAGTAATGTTTTAAAATATCTATATCTTCACATAATCTATCTACTAAGAAAGTTTCTTTATGTAAAGTATTTCTAATTACTTCTATGCCCATTTCTTGTAAAAACTCTCTTGGCTTTTCACGCATATCACCATTCCAACTAAAATAGTTTTTAGCATATTCATATAAAGGTGATGTTATATGGAGAATGCAAGCGCTATCGCCTTTAAAATCATATTTAGTCTTCATATAACTTCCAAGTAAATCTTTACCACTACCAGCTTTACCTGCTAACAAAAATATTTTCATCTAAACCAACTCCTAAAATTACATAAAAAAGACCTCTGTAGGAGTGTATAGTACACGTTACCATCCTACTTTGGTCTTAATTTTGATAAAGGTCATCCCTACAAAACTCTAGAATTAGCTTTCCAAAAGGATCTTAGTTAATTTACACCAACCATTAACTCTCTTCTATAAGATTTTCTTTTGTACTCTTTTCCTTCGTAGTTTTCTTATTTTTATTTTGATAATTATTAAATGCTTCACCTAAACTAGAATGTTCCATTACAAACTCAAAAATTATCTTTATAGTAGCGATTACAGGTGTTGCAACTATCATTCCTATCATACCAAAGAAATAGTTAAAAAGCAAGAGTCCAAGCATAATTGTAACAGGATGAAGTTTCATAGTTTTACCCATAATTAATGGTTGATAGAAGTTATTTTCAAGTAATTGACAAACTACTACTGATACTAAACAAAATATTCCTACCATTGGATCAATTGTAAAGCCGACAATTACAGCGGGAGCACCACCAATCCAAGGTCCAATATATGGAATTACATCAGTAATAGCACAGAACAAGGCGAAAAGGAATGGAGCGGAAAGTCCTGATAGAGAAAAGCCAATAGATTGAGTTATGAAGACTAAGGCCATAATTACTAAGACACCACCAACATAGCTTCTAAGTTTACCATTAATACGACGCATTAAGTCTTTTGCTCCTTTATGCCAATCTCTTGGAATAATACTTAAAAGATGCCCTTCGAATTTACGAAAATCAAACAATAAGTAAAACCCTATCATTATTCCTAAAATAATATTAGTAGCACCATTTATAAAGCCTTTACCAAAGTTCCAAATAGTATTAGGTAAGGTATTAACTAAATCAGTACCAACACCTTCTATTTTGTCAAACATAGTATTTTTATAATTTTCAATTTGTTTACTATCGCCAAGACTTTCAAACATATCACCAGCAAAGTCTTGAACATTATCAACGATATCAGGTACAACAGAAACAATATCAGTAATACCACTTGAGAATGTGGGAACAGTTAGAACAAGAATTAAAATAATACTACCAAAGATAATTAGGTATGTTAGGATGCAAGCAAGAACACGTGGCATTTTATGAGAAAACTTAGTAGCAAGAGGATCTAATAACCAAGCGATAACAAAGCCAATAAAGACCGGAGATATTACTGATAAAATAGTACCAATTATCCCAAGAATATTCCATTCTTTAATTAAATATGTGGCAAGTAGTACTGCAAGTATAATAACTAAAACTAAAATAAACTTTAATAAATTATTAGATGTATAAAAAAATCTATTAATAGCTTTATAATCTAATTCATTATCTTTATTATTTTTACGAAACATATAATCCCTCCGTTTTAATTATATTATATTTTAGCACAAACACCATTAAGAGTAAATAATTCAATATTTAGAAAGTCAAAATAAAAAGTTATAAACATTAGACAAATATCTAAACATTTATAACTTTCAATAAATATCTATTATTTTAACTTTAAAGACTAGGGCTCATTACGAGACGAAACGAATGACTACCACCACCACCAGCAGGATCACGAGCAAAGTAGAAGACACCAGCATTAGAAGCATCGTAATAGTTACCACCGCGTCCAAACCATGGGTAAGTAGTACTAATCATATACTGTGCATCACTATACCAGCCACTCGTTTCTGATAAAGCATGACTTAAACATTCTCCTCCATTACATGCTTGCCTTACATTATCACTTGTATATTTATCATAGTATTTGGCTTCAGGCATTGTTAATAATCCAGAACTACCTATTGTATCATTGTAATTACCCATGACATATTCCCAGGCTCCTCCACTCGTATCATAAATTCCATAGATTGTTCCTGTGGTTGAAGCTCCTGTTCCTCCTGTACTCTCATCATACGTATATTGACATCCATAATCTGTATTCCCATTACTTGGGCTCCCATAACTACATCCTGTTATGAATTGCTCACTCTTGTTCTGATATACCTCTTTATTTGCGCCACTAAAATTCTCATTTCCTAACTTACCATATCGACTTTGTGAAAGGTATGCTACTACTCCCCATTCACTATTTTTCATTGTATGAGAGTTCATACTTTCACTAAATCCATATCTATTTCCTGCGGCACTTACCTTTGTTGCTACTATATTAATATTATTTACATTTATATTTCGCCAACTCGTTACATTTGGTTTTATCATAGCATCTAAACTTGTTGTATTATCTCCTCCATTACTTGTACTTGGATTACTACTTGAAGTTTCAAACTTTCCTACCCATATGCCACTTAACTCTTCAGCACCAAAAGTAAAAGCATCAGGAGTATACCAACTATTAGATTGTATGCCATCGCTTACTACATACTTTG
>CAMMBX010000006.1 GCA_946494345.1 uncultured Mycoplasmatota bacterium
TATTTTATTTTTCTTCCTTAAAGTGGGAATTTTCTATTTAATTCAATCTATTTTTGACATTTAGGACAGAAGTAAGTTCCTCTTCCTCCTACTTTAGTAACAATAAGTTTTTCTTTACAATTAGGACATATTCCATCTTTTTTACCATGAACAGCAAGTTCATTTTGAAATAATCCATGTACTCCTTCTGCTGATGTAAAACTTTTAATAGTAGTACCTCCCATAGTAACTGCTTTATCTAATATTATCTTTGTATTTTTTATAATAGAATCCGCTTCATCTAAACTAATACTATCCGCTTTTCTTAAGGGATTTATATGAGATGCAAATAAAATCTCATCATCATAAATATTACCAATACCTGTAATAATAGACTGGTCAAGTAAAGCCGTTTTAATAGGCACTTTCTTCTTTTTTAAAGCTTCTAGTAAATAAGTAGGGGTTAAACTCTTATCATAATACTCTAATCCCAAATCTGAAAGAGGTTTTAAATTGTATACTTCATCTTTAGGAAGACAAGCCATTTTCCCAAACTTTCTAACATCATTAAATCTCATATCAGTACCATCAGTAAAAGTAATAATAACATGCTCATGCTTTGCCTTAGGTACACTAGGATCTCTAAAGAAGAACTTTCCTTCCATTCTTAAATGACATATTAAAGCTTTAGTAGTAAGAAAGATAACTATCCATTTTCCTCTTGTAGTAATAGATTCAATTTTTTCTCCTACTAAATCTTTTTTAAACTTATCTATATCACCAATAATTATATTATCCCAATAAACATCTACTTTCTTAATAGTTTTTCCTATAATAATATGTTCTAATGTTTTACTTACCGTAATTACTTCTGGCTTTTCAGGCATATATAACACTTCCTTTACTACTTAGCTTCATACCAATCATTACCTGTTTCAATATCTACTTTTAAAGGCACATCTAACTTAATAATATTTTCCATCTTATCTCTAACTAACTCTTTAACTTCCTCTAACTCATCTTTATATACGTTTAAAACAAGTTCATCGTGTACTTGAATAAGTATTTTACTCTTTAATCCTCTTTTAGTCATTTCTCTATGTAAGTCTACCATCGCTTTTTTTAATATGTCGGCAGCACTACCTTGTATAGGAGTATTAAGAGCCATTCTCTCTCCGCCACTTCTTACCATATAGTTACTACTCTTTAGCTCATCAATAACTCTTCTTCGGTTCATAATAGTAGTAACATAACCATTCTTATAAGCCTCTTTCTTTTCTTTATCCATATATTCACTAATACCAGGATAAGTCTCTAAATAGTTATCCATAAACTTCTTAGCACTACCTACATCTATCTTTAAGTCTTCTGATAGACCAAAACTACTAATACCATAAAGAATACCAAAATTAACGGCTTTAGCAGTTCTTCTCATAGACTTATCTACATCTTTAATATCTACTTTAAAGATATCACTAGCCGTCTTAGCATGAATATCTTTATCTTCTTTAAAGGCATTAATTAAATTCGTCGCTTTTGATAATGATGCAAAGACTCTTAACTCTATTTGTGAATAATCAGAACTCATAATTATAGAGTTTTCTTCTGGTATAAAAGCTTTTCTAATTAATCTTGTATAATCACTTCTTATAGGAATATTTTGTAAATTAGGCTCAGTTGATGATAGTCTTCCTGTTCTAGTTAAACATTGGTTAAAGATAGTATGAACCTTACCATCTTCTTTTATCTTATCTAAAAGTCCAACTACATAGTTTGCATATAGTTTAGTAAGCATTCTATACTCTAGTACTTTATTTACAATAGGATGATATGGACTTATCTTATCTAAAATATCTTTACTAGTAGAATAACTCGTATCATCTTTTTTTCTCTTTTTAGGATAAGGTAATTCTAACTTTACAAATAATACTTCCCCTAATTGTTTAGGAGAACTAATATTAAAGGTACATCCTGCGTCTTTATATATATCCTCTTCCATATCCTTTATTTTAACTTCTAACTCATCTTTTAACGTTAATAAGTAATCTTTATCTACTCTAATACCCGTTAACTCCATATCAGTAAGAACATAAGCAAGAGGCATCTCTATTTCACTAAATAATTTAGTCTCACCATATTCATCTATTTTGAGTAAGAAGTCACTCTTAGTATTATATATAAAACTACACTTTAAATTACACTGATTTCTTGTCTCTTCTAACTCTACTTTCTTTCTTCTTTTGAGTGATCCATAAGTATCTTCAATAGATTTAATCTCTATATATAAATCATTCATCAAAGTAGTAATGTCATCATTCATTTTATAATCTAAAAGGTATGATGCAATCATAGCATCATAGTTACAATTATTTAACTTTATTCCTAATTTGTTTAGTAAAATATAAGATTTCTTAACATCATAAGTAGCCTTAGGAGTATCATTTTCAAATAATTCTCTATGATTAATTACATCTTCTCCTTTTATAAAGCAAGTCCCACTTTCGTTTGTAAAACTAACTCCAATAATGAAAGATTCATTATAATTATAAGCATTCATCTCAATATAAAAGGAATATTCACTACTACTATCAAAGTCTTTAATATCTACTTCTTTTATTTCTATATTTTTATCACTATTACTATCATTATTATCTTCTGTACTTATATCTATAGCATTAACTTTCTTTAAAAGAGATTTAAACTCTAATTCTTCTAAAATATCTATATATTTAGCTCTATTTAATCCATTATATTTACAATCTTCTAAACTAAATGGAATATCTACATCTCTATAAATAGTTGCAAGATCATAACTCATATAAGCACTATCTTTATCACTTATTAATTTCTCTTTAGTTTTAGGAGTTAATTCATCAACATGGGCATATAAATTATCTAAAGTTTTATATTTTTCTAATAGATTAATAGCAGTTTTCTCTCCAATACCTTTAACCCCAGGTATATGATCGGACATATCTCCCATTAAAGCTTTAAGATCAATCATATTAATAGGATCTACTTTATAAGTTTCTCTAAATACTTCTTTATTAAATCTAATAGACCCCTTAGTCTTTAATAGTTTAACATCTACTTCATCACTAATTAATTGAAGTAAGTCTTTATCACTTGAAATAATTGTAGCGATAAACTCATCTTCTTCATCTACTTCTTTTGCAAGTGTACCTATTATATCATCCGCTTCATAATTATCTATTTCAAAATGTTTAATTCCCATTGCATCAAGTACCTCTTTAGCTTTAGGAAACTGTAATCTTAAATCATCAGGCATCTCTTTACGTCCTGCTTTATATTCATCGTATTTTTCATGTCTAAAAGTCTTCCCTTTATCAAAAGCCACTAAAATATAACTAGGCTTCTCTTCTTCAATAATTTTATTCATCATATTAATAAAGCCATACAACCCATTAGTAGGAAAACCTTTAGAATTTTTCATAATAACTCCACTATAACTAGTAGCATAGTAACTCCTAAATAAAAGATTATTTCCATCAACTAATATTATTTTCTTCATATCTACCCACTCTTTCCTTATTTAACTATCTCTTTCTTTATATTATAATTGATAAAGACAGTAGAGACAATCGATAAAATAAATATTACATAAAATACATTTTCTTTTACATATATTGAAATAATTGATAATATTCCAAATATAATTACTTCTGTAAAACATAAACTCATCTGTCCCACTGCTGACAACATTTCATTATCTTCTTTATTTTTCTTTATAATGTTTTGAATAGAAGTTTGTATTGAAGTCTCATATACTTTGTCGAAATTATCACTTAACATCTTATTTAATGATACCAGCACTTTATTTTTAGTTAATAAATAAAACCCTGTAATTAAAATTTTTATTCCTGAAACTAAACTATTCGCTTTATATATATTTTTATCAGTATATCTACCTATTAAACTTATAGTTATTATTTGGAATAACAACGAAAATACTATAACAGTTCCAAATAAAGTGAAATCATTTAAAATAATATACAAGTATAAAGGAACAAATAGTCTTTCAATTATATGATTAGTTCTTAAAGCATAAATTACTTTATACTTACTTTTACTTTTTAATAAATATTTAAATGTTACTATAAAGGCATTCTTACTACTTTTAGGTTTATAATCTATTTTTTTAACCATAATATATTGTAATAAGAAGAAAATTATTATTAAGACAAATATTATAGTATTATTTTTACTAACAACTCCCCAAGTTATTAAAATACTAGCCATAACAGCACCCAATATTTTTGATATATAAACTATACTATTAAACCTTCCTCTATGATTAGTATTTACATATTTACTAGATAATGCATCACTAGCAGGATTAGCAAGCCCCATGAGTCCCATCGTTATAATAAAAATTATAATGTTACTATACAAATTATCAGTAAATAACATAAAATAAGCATTGATTATACTAAATATATTAGAGATTAATATGCAATTTGCAAGACCAATTTTTCTGATATTGTTATAAAAAGCGGAGTAATCACCCCAGTAATAAAAAATCTTACTCCATATATTAATAATATTAAATAAACTGGCAACCCCGCTTTATATAACATTACAGCACCAAATGTTTCTCCTAATGCTCTAGCAAAATCTCGAAAAAATTCACTTAAGTAAATATATTTATATTCGGTCTTATAGAAAATATACTTCATAATAACACATCTTTCTATTACTAACAGTACATTTCTATTGTATCACACTAAAAGAAATATTTAAAACTATTTTAAATTTAAGGCAACAGTACTATTAATTAATTCCTCCTCACTATTTTCTAATTCATTAACTCTATCACACATAAACAAAGTAAGAACAACAGCCATTATATAGATTAGGCTAACTCCTAAAGCAGTTTTTAAAATATTCTTTAAATTTAACATATCTATCACTCCTTCTTTCTGATACCATTTTATATCGAACAATTGTTTATGTCAATAGATTTTCGAATTTTTGTTTGACATTTTACACATGCTATGCTAAACTAAATACAAATAAAGGAGGAAGTGTGTAAAGTGGAAAAATTAACTGATAGACAATATGATATATTACAAATCATAAAAAAATTAATTGCTAAAAATGGTTACCCACCTACTGTAAGAGAAATAGGAGATGAAGCGAAATTATCTAGTCCTGCAACAATTCACTTTCATATTAAGCAGCTTGTAAAAAAAGGTTATATAAAAAAAGGTGCTGGGACTAATAGAACTATCGAAGTATTAGTCGATAATGAATATTTAGATAATGAAGATGATGTTGTAAAAGTACCTCTACTAGGTAAAGTAACAGCAGGAACACCTATTGAAGCGATAGAACGACCTGATGAGACCTTTGCCTTGCCTACAGAACTTTTTGGAAATAAAAAAGAAATATTTACTTTAAAAGTTAGTGGTGAATCTATGATTAATGTAGGAATTTATGATGGAGATATCTTAATAGTTGAAAGACAAAATACTGCTAGAAATGGTGATACCGTAGTTGCAATGAATAATAACAATGAAGCGACTGTTAAAACATTTTATAAAGAGAATGGTCACTTTAGATTACAACCAGAAAACGATACAATGGATCCTATAATACTAGATGAAGTAACAATACTAGGTAAAGTTGTCGGACTATATAGGAAATTTTAAAACGAGGCTAATTAAATTTAGTCTCGTTTATTTTTCTAATTATATAACTTGCTATTAAAAGTCCTGCACTACTAGGCACAAAAGCATTTGAACCAATAACAGTTTTATCTTTAACTTTTCTAGGAACTTCTAAAGATGTACATACTGTTATTTTTTTAGTATTATTAAACTTTCTTCTCATAACTCTTGCTAGTGGATCATTATATGTTTTATCAAGAGTAGTAATAATCAACTTACTCGGATCCAATCTATTACCCGTGCCCATGGAACTAATAAAGTCTATATTATGTTCTAGACAATAATTAATTATAGAAACTTTTGCTCTTACATCATCAACAGCATCAACAACAAAATCTATTTTTATATTAAAAATATCTCTAATATTATCATTATCTATTTTTAAGTTATAAGTACTAACATTACACTCTTCATTAATACTTTTTATTCTTTCTTTAAAACAATTTACTTTATATTTACCAATATTATCAGAAACAGCAATTATTTGTCTATTAAAATTAGTGATATCTACTCTATCATAATCAACTAATACTAAATTACCAACACCACTTCTTGCAAGAGCCTCAACAACATATCCACCTACTCCTCCAAGGCCAATAACAAGGACAGTAGTATTTTTTAATTTTTCTAATGATCCTGCTCCAATCAAGTTCTCTAATCTCGTAAATTTCATAATTATGCAGCTCTATTAGTAGAATTTAGTTTTTTAATAAGTATTTTCTGCTGTTCTAAAGATAGTACTGGCCAATCTAAATTTCTGCCATTTACTAAGTTATTAAAAGCTGCTAGATTCATATAACTGTCATAATTACCAGCTGCTATATTTCTATAATTAGTCAAAAAGTTATTTATTTTATTAGAATCTTTAAAAAAGGTATTAACAGTATCTAATTCACTAGTCAACAAAACATCACTATTTTTACTATTTTCATAATCTAAACTATTGAAGAAATCCAAAATTTCTAATTGTTTTTCAAATCCTGAATTTATTAAACTATTTCTTATATAAAGTGGATTAGGATTAGTATTTCTAATACTTGTAATTTTATTATAAAATTCTCCATTAAATAATTCATCAAATCCTATATTTGCAAGTACTACATTTGTCTTTTTAATTTTATCAGGACTACTTAATCTAATATTATTAACAAGTGTTCCATATATATAATCATTTACTTCATTAGGTTTATATGATGGAATAGGAACAAGATAAGTATCATAGAAATCTCTATCTTTATATTTTTTAGTATTAACTTCTATGTAATTAATAGTATCATTACTATAATTAATATTTCTTCTAATAAAATCCGTAATAGCTTTAGGATCTGTAATAGGCTTTTTACTATCTTCATAGGCTCTAAGATGAGTTTTACCAATAACTATATCACCATCTTTGATATCTTTAACCCCTGAATCCAATCTATCTTTTTTTATCTCTAAATTTTTAAAATTAATAGTAACTTTTAATATTACATCATTTATCATTAATGGTAAGCTAATCATATTAAAACACCACCTTTCCCATAGGAAGAGTATTATATCACATATTTTTATTGCCTGCAAGTATTGCAAGTTTTATTTTTTTGTGGTAAACTTTACTAGTAACTGAATTTGGCCTGTTGGTGAAGTGGTTTAACACGCGCGCCTCTCAAGCTCGTATTCACGGGTTCGAACCCCGTACAGGCTACCACGATTGATTTTTCAAACAACCTGAAATGGTTGTTTTTCTTATGTTTGAGAGGTACTAACATTTAGTAACAGTTAAAAACAATTGAGGTTTACCACAAAAAAACCACACAATTTATATAAAGAAAACTAGGCATTAACCTAGTTGCTTTTCTCTGGGGCTGAGCCACATTTCTGTGACTCAGCTAATGACCTATATATAAATATAGGTTGAAACACTTGCTACACTAGGCAGCTTTATGTGACTTTAATCATTTGCTTGTTGAACAAATTCATAAAGCAACTAAATTATATAATAATCTAACATTTTTATCAAGCATCAAAAAAGACCTAGAGGTTATTCCTCTAGGCTTTATTAAGTAATTTCTTATACTTTTTGAAAACATTCTAACTCTATTTTTGTTCTATATAAATTTTTTAAAAAAGTTTTTCTCCTTTTACCATATTTTTTAGTTTCTTTAAAAGCACTATCAATATCTATTTGATAATATACATCTTTTGTATCAGTTTTTCTTAATTTCTTTAGTAGCTCTAAAAGTGGTTCTTCAGGTTTTACTAATTTGCCATTAATTTTTATAATTCCATAATGATTCTTTTTTTTAAATTTACAGAAATCAGAATCAAATGTTATAATTATACGTTTACTTTTAAATGCAAACTCCAGCACTTCTGCATCTTTCATTCCCTTGCAATTTCTATTTATGTGTTCCACATCATGTCCTGCCTTCTTTAAAACAAAAGAAATACCATTTGGAACATTTTCATCTAATAAAACTTTCACTTTTTAGAAGAATTAATTTTAATTTTACAATATCCAAAGCAGTAAAGAAGTGAAATAAGTATTTTCTTATCATCAAGAGCAGGATATTCACTCTTTACAAAATTCAATAATTCATCTACATTTCCAGGGTGTTTATCTATATTATTCATAACACACCAGAAAATTGTAATAGGTCTTATCCTAGTACCAATTATAACAGCTTCACCATTGCATATTTCTTTATTTTTTTCAATATATTTAGTATAATCAAGTTTTCTAGAGAGACGTTTTAATTCTTTAAGCTTTAAACGTAATATCACAGAATCTAAAATATAATTTAGTTTTGATGGCTTAATGTTGCAATCAGACATAGCTTTACTATAAATTCCCTCATAAATCCCTTTCATCGTTAATGCATCTTGCATTTTTATCATCTCCCGTTTGGCATACCATATTCTACTTATAGAATAACATGGATTGGTAAAATATTCTAGTATTTTTTTAATCATATGTCAAGCACCTCTTACAATAATCATATTGCTACAAATATAATTTTGTTGTCGTATTTTATGAAATAAAAAATAGGTAGAGCCAATTAAAGCTCTACCTTTATTATTTAACTCTTAACTTTTGTCCTGGATATATTAAGTTAGCATTGGCAATATTATTCCAAGATACTAATTGATTAACAGTAGTACCATATCTATTTGCTATTTTAGTAAGATTATCACCAGTTACAACAGTGTAATAAACAGCACTAGAACTTTGATTACTACCTGGTATCTTTATCTGTTGCCCTGGATAAATCTTGTTAGGATCTGCTATACCATTGTATTCTGCTAATTTCTGATAAGTAGTTCCATATCTACTAGCAATACCACTTAATGTATCACCCTCGACAACAGTATAAACTGTTCCATAACTAGTTGTATCAGTGTTTATTTGATGGCTATTTGATGAACTACTATCTTTACTATAACCATTTAATCCATTACTTTTGATAATACTAGGGTAATCTTTATAAGCTTCATTTAGGTCCAAGTTGCCACTATAACCATTTACTTTACCACTTGAAGTAGTTTGCCACATACCATATTCAGTAACATATTCAGGTTTTTTACCATATCTTGCTACCCATTTATCATAGTCTTTAAGTTCATCTATATTCATCATATCTTTGAAACCACTAATATCACTTGCATAGATACCTACATAATAACCTAATTTTTCCATCGTTTCACAGAAACCTTTAATACCTTGAGTAGTAGCATTTTTACCAGCTTTTCTTAGGTACTGCTTACCTCCAGTATCATCTTCAACGTCAATGTATATAGGATAATCAAATTGCTTACCTTTTAAGCAATTATTATATAGCCAATTAGCCTCATCAACACCCTCTTGATAAGATGTTGCTATAGTGAAATAATAAGCTCCTACACCTAATCCTGCTGATTTAGCTCTACTATATGAATCTTCAAAACTAGGATCAATAGCCATACTATCGCCATCGCCCCAACCAGTATATCCAGCTCTTATAATTACGAAATCGTACCCATTATTCTTAATATTATTTAAATCTATACCTGCTTGATATTTAGATATATCAATTCCTTTTTTCATTTCTACACCTCCATATTATTTTATCTTCATAAAATCATTTTGAATTTACTATTAACTAATATTCTTCTACTTCTGGTAATCCTGCAATACTAGTTAATATACTTAACAATCCCGCTAAAAGACTAGCACTAACTATCATAACCCAATTTACCTCACTAAATACTGTAGCAGTACCTATTGTTGCAACTGCAGTTTGTGCAATTGTCTTAACTGCTCTTACTAAAGCAGCCTTAATCCAGTTTTTCATCTTTGTACTCATATTATCTACTCTCCTTTATAATTCAATTTTTTCATTTTTTATTTTTTGACCTATTTTAAGGTACTCACTTTTAATAAACTCTGCATCTAACTTTACTTTAGAGTTCCACTTATTGGCCAAGTATTCATCACATAGTTCAATTATTGCTATGAACTGCGATTCTGATTTTGGCTCATTGTGCCTTAAATCAGAAGCAAAGTTTGATATTTGAATGCGTAATTCTTGCTTATGAGTCTTATTTACGTAAGCCTCTAGATTATCAACCTTAGCATTAATGTCAGCATTGATGATGTTCCCTGCTTTCTTTAACAAATAAGAAACAGGGTTTATTTTTATAGGTGTTATCTCTACTACTATCCCACACATTGCTAGAATAGCAAGTAAATCATCAAAATGCTTTAAGCAATAGTTTATTATTTCATCCATTGTTCCTCCTTATTTATATATTTTTATTTTCGTCCCTGCTCTAAAAGTTCCGGAGTTCGTTTTTATTTTTAAAGTAGTTAACATTTCATCACTAAAGTCTACTAATGAATTTAAGAATCCGGCTATTGATGAAGAGCCATATGTACAGTTGCCCTTTAAATAGCTACCTTGCCAGGATATTTGAGTTATGGCTAAGAAGTTTGCATTTTTATCACTTCTGCCGATATAGAATCCATCAGTGTTTCCATTAAGTATGCTTGAAACAACATTGTTTCTGTTTTCTACTCCAATTACTCTTGCAACAGTAAAAGTTGATTTACTATTTGGATAACACCTTACATTTTCGTAATCTTCTGTTGTATTATCCAGTCCTCCATCAATTAAAACTTGAAAATTATCACCAGCTTTTATTTTTAAAGTTGATATGTTAATTTCATCAGTTGATGCATCTAAGGTATAATCAACTAACTTTTCATACCTCGGAATTTTAGGATCAAGAATGTTATTATCCTTATCTTTTAAAATATTATTTGCCATATAGTTGGCTATTTAATTCTCTCAACTTACTAGATTTTGATTATAATAGTCTGTTTTAACAAATACAGCCATACATCTTATTGTGTTGCTTAAATTTGAATTGTAGTAACTTTTAACATATGCAAAAATATCAGTTCCATATAAAGCGTAAGTAACCTGCCACTGATCACCGTAACCACCATTCATTGATAACACACCAATAAATGTATAACCAGCAGGAGTATTAAGCTTGCCCATGTTAACAGCTACATTTGCATTTCCTCCAATTAGTACAGCTTGGCTGAAAAGCTTATATTTAAACAAACTATTAATATTATTTTTTAATTTTTCATATCTCGGAATATTAGGATCTAGTATTTCATCATCTTTATTCTTCAATATTTCATTCATTTATTTCGCTTTTAGCTTACTATGAGTAAATACCTACTACTTTGAATGGTACAAGCAAAGTAGTAGTTTCTGTTGACGGATTTAAACTTCCTATTTCATAATTTGTATCACTATTCTTTGTAACCTTTCTATAATAGCTTCCTCCGCCTGACGAAGGAGTGTAAAGGCGAGTTCCAAATCCTTTTAAAGATTCAACACATAGTACCTCATCATTAACCGATGAATTGATATAGTAATACCATTTTAGCTTTTTATAATTTCCATCAGAAAGAGTAACATTTAAACTATTAAATGCACCTGGGCTATTATTTTCCCATAAAACTTTTTCTTCATATCTAGGAATTTTAGGGTTCAATATTTTCTCATCTTTGTCTTTAAGCACACTATTACTCATAGTTACACCTCTTTTGAGAGAGAGAATTAATTACTAGCCTCTCCCTCCTTTCATAAGAGGAGTTAAGCCAAATAAGCTCCCCCCCCCCATGTAACATATTGTAAACTTTATTCATTATTATCACTTTCCTTTCTTTAATCAGAATCTGCAATTGCTTGTTCCAACTCTTCATCAGTACAAGTTCCTTGATAGACACCTTGTATAACAGCTTCCCTTAGTTGGTTCATGTCATCGGCAGTTACTTTGTTTGTTTCTGCAACTGAAGGATTTGTATTAAGATTTTCTTTTTCGTCATATATTTCTATCATTTAAACCACCTCTACTTTCTGTTTGATAGAATAATTTTTATTTAACTCTAGACTCGATAAATCTATCGTTTGATATGTAATTGTCTTGTCATTAGAAACTATTTCTACATTATTTATTAACTTATCTATATATAAACCAAAGGCTATAACAGTAGACGTTTCTGTAGTGTTCTCGAGACTGTAAGAACTTTCTTTACTACTACCGTCTTGATAATTAATTATTACTTTGTTATACAGCTTGGCACTATCATAACTATTATCTGTATTAATAGCATTATTTAGATAAGTACTAGCCTCTTGATTTAGTACTTGAGTAGCATTATTTCTATCTGCTACTTGTAAGACATTTATGAAATTTAAGAACATTGTTTCATAGATATTTTTTTGTGTAACGTTTGTGTCTGCTATCATAGTTAGATTAGTCTCTGATAATAGGTTTTTACTAGTTAAATCAATACCATTTAAATAATTATTTGGTATCTCTACTGTTGATACTGTAGTATTGCCATTTATCGTCTTGTTGTATAAATTTCTAGCAAATACTAGATTTTCATTTGAATATATTTCTGCACTATTTGGTATTAGAGCATTTGTATTGATATAAGGCTCTCCATTGTAATTAGAAGCATTATAATTTTCTTTGATATTATAGATTTTCCAATATTGAGGTTGTGGATTTATCATATAGAAAAATAAATTTAGTAAATTATAATTATTATTTACATATAAAGCTCTACGATTATACATAAAGAATTGTTGCTCGCCAACTTTAATCGGATTCCATTTTTGATTTTCTAATCTTTGAAAATAATAATCCGCTACAGTACCATTATCAGTTGAAGTTATGTTGTTGTTAAATTCAACATATAAATCATTATTGTTTTCAACTATATAAATTGCTTCTAAATTACAAAAAACATAATCCCCCAAGTAATTTTCATATATTCTTTTTATTTCTGATGTTTGAATATTATAATAATAAAGTCCTATGTGTTTTTCTTCTGTTCTTCCAATAGCTCCCCATCTTTGATTATTTTGTACAAAATAACATTCATTTTTATTTATAAAAACACTTTGATTTTTATAGCCATCACTATCTATATTCGGTCTAAAGTCAAATGTTGTAACTGTTTTTAAAGAGAATGATGTTTGAGTAAAATTTTTAGTCCAAATATATATGTTTCTATTAGAAAAAACAGTTTTTGTTAATAAAATTTCACAAAAGAAATTATCATCATCAAATTCTACATAACTATCTCCCATTAACCAACCTGTTCCATCATCATCATATTTATTCCAATTATTTTCACTGCCAGTATTAACTTTCAATTCTATTATTCTATTTCCATCAAAGTTAGGACTACTTTGGTCCAGTAACCTACTGCCAACTAATACATAATGAGATGAATTGATATCTTTATACATTTTTCTGCAATAAAAATTAAAATAATCAGTTGGTAAAATATAGCTCTTTTGTAACGTTAAAATATATTCATTATTTATCTGTTGTGCAAAATTATTAAGCATAATAAACCTTTTTTGACTTGCAGTAAAAGACCAACTTTTATCATCAGGATAATCAGGGCAATCTACTAAAGTGAATCCGCCATCTTCCTCTTGTATCATACATTGTATATATCTTAAATAAGTACCATTATTATACTGATAAAATGTTTTTATAGGAATAAAATTATTGTTTAGAATTGTTATTATTCCTCTAATTTCATCAGTCTGATAAACTTTGTAGCCACCATAAAGAACTAATAATTCACTATCTGCTACTTCTATTAGTCCTTCATATCTAAAGTCATTCCAAGAATTCGGTACATAATTAGCCCACTCAGCTTCAGCAATCTCATTAATCTCTTTAAATATCTCCTCAGTAGTACCTTTTTCGTTAGGTAACTTACCTATTAAGTAATCAAATAATGTTTGCTTTAATTCATCTGTCATAATTACCCTCCTAACTTACTAAAGGCATTTCTAAGCCTGATTCTAGTGTGTTATCGCCAGTTATCTCTAACTCTGTTATCTGCAAGTTACTGAATATGATATTAGCTGTATTTTCGATATCTACGTTACGAGCTATGTACTCACCTTGTGAGATGTTTCCATTTGCTTTGGCTCTTTGATTATCAAAATAGTTAAGTTCATTTTCTGTATCAAAGTTATTGCTTAACTCGTATTCATATCTTAACTCAATAAAAGTTCCTGCTTGAAGAACATTAGTATTTTTTGTTTTAACTAAATACTCTCCATTTATGTTTGTAACAGGAGAACTAAACTGATATTTACCACCTAATTTAAGAAAATCAGTACTAGCAGTAATGTTTATAGTTAATTCTGCATTACCGTTATACTTAATATAGGTTTTACCAACTGACTGAAGCTCACTTGAACTAGTTACATCAGTTCTATTTTCATAACGTGAAATAGTACCATTTCTCCCTAAGTTATTCTGAATTCTTTGAATTTCTGGAGTGTTGTAAGTGATTTCTCTACCTTGAACTATAGCAGTATAGTTAACAACTATCTCAGTTCCAGCTGATAAAGTGTCATTAGAATCTAATTGATTACTTGCTACTTCATAATAAAAATCGGCAGTTATACCGATTTCTTTTTCATCTTTAGTAGCAAAAGTTTTTGATACACCATCTACTTCAATTGAATTAATCTTACCTATCAACTGCTCTAACACAAATGAAGTGTCATAACCATTTGCAATTACTGTATTAGTAGTGGAAATATTAGCAAATACTTGGTCTGAAGTTATAATTTGCTTATTACGATAATCAGTAGTTGAATAATCGTAAGTAATATCATCTATCTTATTAGTTGTACAATATTCTTTAGTGACTTCTATTGTACCCAAATTTTCTAATAATTCAGGACTATAAAAATCAATTGCAGTAGTATTCTCATCAACCATGTGAGTACCCCACCGAGTACCACTTATTTGTGATAGGTACTGGAATACATCATAAGGAGCTTTATCAAGTGTAGAATAGGCTCCTATGACTGAATTTTCGTTATCAGGTATATTTATATTACCTTCGACAAAACCATAGTCAGAGATACTGCTTATCACTTGTGTAATAGCCTCTCTTACTGTCTTATCTGCAATAACATAATCAAGAGTAGTTCCCTCACTTAATAAAGTACTAGGGTCAAGTATTTGGACACTACAGTAATGTGGTTTATAAGGATTTAATTCCATATCTGCAGTGTTCTTTACGATACCGGTAAAATATAATTCACCATCTTTTAAAATTTTACATTTAGAGTAATCTTCTGGGAAATAATACTCTTCTAATAACTTGTTAGTACCTTTCCAACTTTTAGGAAAAACACGGTTTAATTCTATAGAGCTAGGGTTCATAAACTCTTCTTTAATAGTAAAGTTAGAATCACAAACAACTTCTTCATCATCAATAAAAATCTGAAACATTATTTACCACCACCATAGTTATAAGCATTTTTAGCTCCACCACTAAAAGTCTTGATGTCTCTTACGAATGCTTTACCGAACTTATTAACGTCCATATCAGCTATTATTGTTATATTAGGCTGGTAATTATTACCATAACCACCAATAGCAGGATTATATTTCTTAGGTACAACTGCTTCTCCTTCATGTAAATAAGCTAATCCTTCACGAGCTATGTAGTTAGTACCTACATTTAATGTTGGTATTTGTGGAACAGGTAAAGGATTTTGTTTCCATAAACCTTTAAAAGGAGCGACTCCTAAAATGTCTATATTTCTAATAAAGTTTAAAATACCATTTATTGTGTCAAATGGAATTCTTATTACTCTATTAATACCTTTTATAATAGCATTGACTATTGTTTTAAATACCCCTGCAATACCTTCTACTACACCAGTAAAAATCTTACCTCCAGCACTGAATAAACCTAAGATACCATTCCATACAGTAGTAGCAACACTTTTGATAGTGTTCCAAGCTGTTGAAAAGATAGATACTATCGTATTTACTACTATTTGAATAACGTTCCATAGATTTGTAAATATTCCAGAAACAAAGTTAAATACGTTCTGGAACACACCCATAATAAAAGAGCCTACTGACTGTATAGCTCCCCATATGGCATTTATAACGGTCATTACACCTTCTCTAAACCACTCACATTTATTCCATAAAGCTACTATGATAGCAATTAGAGCTACGATAGCAATAATTATTAAGCTAATAGGATTCATATTCATTACTGTATTTAATGCACCTTGAGCTACCGTCATAAGATTAGTAACTACATTCCATGATTTAATTATAGTTACAAGTGATTTAATACCACTGCCAACTTTAATCAATGTACCAATAGCTGATGTTACAGGACCTATTGCCAATGCTATACCGCCTAGTATAAGTACTACTCTTTTACCTGAAGCATCTAAATTATTAAACCATTTAATAACACTTTGTAATGCTCCTAAAACATCATTAACGATAGGTAGTAACTGTTGTCCTAATTCAGCAGACAATGTTTGAAATTGCAACATTGTTGTTCTTGTTTTATTGGCCGTACTATCGGCTGTTTTACTATAATCACCTTGTGCATCTGCTGTTGTTTCCATAATATATTGGTATCTTAATGTCGCTTGCTCTGCTTGTGTCATACTATCATAAGATTTAGTTATACCTTTGCTCATAGCAAAGGCTTCTAAGTTTACCACAGACATGTTAATACCTAGCTGTTTTAAAGGTTCCGTTTCTCCAGATATACCAGACCTTAATTTTTCAAAGGCTTCTTCAGGATCGAGATTATAAAAAGATGCCATATCCCCGGCTAAGCCGGACAATGCTATAGACATATCAGTAATGTCTTTATTCCCAAGCCCCATAGACTTAAGCATAGCTCCCATCGTTCCAGTAAATTGTTTAGCTGATAATTCACTGATACCAAATTGTTCTGCTGCACTTTTAGCAAATTTATTAATTGTTTCAGAGCTATTTTCGAAAGTAGTATCTACTACGTTTTGGACTTCATTTAAATCACTAGCCATTTTAACCGCATAAGTTCCAAAAGCAGTTATTGGTACAGTTAAACCAACTGTCATTTTCGTACCAATACTTTTAAACTTGTTTGCTAATTCATCAGCTTTTTTTGAAGTCTTGTCAGCTGCCTTTTCTATTTTTTCCATACTCTTAATAGCACCATCGCTATCAAGAGTTACTTTATAAGTTATCTCTCCATCTGCAAACAATTGAATATCAAGTTTTAAGTAATCATTCTTTACTTCCACCTGCTTTCTTCTCTAAATAATTCCATAACTTTCCTAATGCGTCATTTGAAGTTTCTTCAATTGGTAAAGCATATTTAGCTTTCATCTTCATTCTAAACTTGTGTTCGTTTAACTCTTGCTGTTTAGGATTTTTAGGTGGTTTCTCATATAGTCTATAACTCATCATCTTAGATAAAGTTGAGTTTTCGTCTAAGAATATTCCCTCTAGAATAGAGTCAAATTCCCACCAAGAAATATCATCTTTATTAAGGTTTATTCCTAATCTAAGAAAGTCTACAAAATAGTATTTATAATCTAGATTTAAATCAAAAGTTTTCTTTCCTGATTTATTATTCTTCGTATCAAACACATACTTTGTAACTTCATCTAAAATAAATTGAGCATCACTATCTGATAAATCATTTATCCCTAAAAGTCTACAAGACTCTCGAACATCTTCTATGCTGCCAATTTTCATTATTTCAAAAACTTTAAGCATCGTTTTGAAAGTTATGTTTAAATAATATTTTTTATCATCTATTTTAAGTAAATTTATTTGTTTGTAATCTTGCGAAGGTTTGTAGTTAAAGTATTCATTTGTGATATTCTCTTTTCTACAAAGGCATTGGCGAAAAAATCGAACATCATATCAACTAAATCTAGATATATTGATTCTCCAGCATTAGCTTTTATGATTTCTCTTTGTTCCTTAAATACAATTTGTTCAAACTCTTCTTGTCTTGCCTTTGCTCTTTCCAATACTTTACTTTCTAATTCTTCGTATTCAATAGTCTTGCCTTCTTGTTCAAGTTTAGACATCATTCTCCCATCTTTGACATCTTGTTCATCGAAGATAAGATTTTTTATTCTAAGTTTCTCTTCTGGTGTAATTCTAACAGTATAATCAACTAATAAATTACCTTCTTCATCTTTAACCTGAATAGGTTCCTCTATTTCATATTTTTTTCTCGTTAATGTAAGCATAATTCCTCCTCTAATATAAAAATAAAGGGCAGACTAGAAGCCTACCCTATTGTTTAGCCAGCTGATGGTGTATATGCAGTCTCTTTAAATGTTGAATTATCGTAAACTTTAAGGTCAAAATCAACTTGTAAAACTTCTTCTGCAGTTAACTCATAAGCAATTGAACTTAATGTAGCTGTGAAGTCAATTTGCATACCAGTTGTTCCTTTTAGTAAATTGATAATTTTACATTTTGCAGTAGCTTCTGCACCAACTGCAAACTCTTTTGCAATAATAAATTGAGCTACAGGACTTGACTTATCAAATTTTAATGATAAAGACCATGTAGGATCTAAACCAGTTTTAACATTGTTTGACAAGAAATTATATAAATCTTGCCATGTGTCAAGTGTTTCTCCTTGGTCATAAGAAACATTTGTAGTTATTACGTCTTGATAATCAGCTTCTTCACTTTCTGAAATATCAAATTGTACTTTGTATTGTTTTACTGAACTTTCATATTGAGCCTTTAATCTCACTCCTTCCATTCTACTTGAACATTAGCATTAATGTTATAGTGTAATCTTTGATTTTCATCTCTAAAAGCATAATAAGGTGGATCACAACTTATTAATATTATTCTTAAATCGTCATTTTCAACGTCTTTAAGGTGGTCTAATTGTTTAAAAACAGTATCGGCAATACTTCTAGTCTTGGTATCTTTAGAAGTGCCTCTAATAAGCAAATAAAAAGGTATTCTCGTATAAATAACATCTTTGTTTATCGCTCTTTCATTAGTTCCCTCTCCTAATGATACAGAAACTATTTTATCGAGTTCTTGAGGTAAATCTGGGGAATAACATTTATACCCAGTTTTTTCTATTTCATTTCTTAAAAATGTAATTAAACTTTCAATATTCATATTATCCCTTCTTCGCCATATCAATAGCTTTGACTGCCATATTTTGATAGTCTTTCTTATACTTAGCAACAGTCTTCTCAAACCATCTAGGCTGTGCGTTTCTGTTGCCAGCCCCAGCTTTACCGCCTTCATAGTATCTGCGTCTTACATAAGGTGTTCGTTCTGTTATAAGACCGTTTTTAAAGTTGCTATTAGCACCACTTTGATACATTGCACCAGTCTCGCGATAAGTAAACTCGTTTGAGTCTTTATAAATTTGTTCTGCTACTATTTCTTCAGCACTAATACAACCATTCTCAATGACTTTTTTAGTCCACTTGAAGGCTTCTTCAAAGCTATTAAATTTTTTCATTTTAGCATTACCTCGTAATGATGAGAAGTATCTTCCTCTCCACAAAGAACATCAGTATCTACTACTCGATATTCATGACCTCTAAAGATAATCTTACTGTTTCCTACAGGTTTATTAGATAAACCCATAGAATTAGTTAAATCGTAGAATAAACGTGCGTTACCAACTATCTCTCGACCGTTTGAAGTAACTTTTAACTGTATCTTTTCTTCGATTTTAACATAAGTAAGTGGAGTATCATCTCCCCATTTATCTCCCTCTCCAGTATTGCCTAAATACTGCTTATAAGTGCAGTTATGTGGTAGTAGTCTCTTTGGTATCGGTTTTATCATCTTTAGCTTCCTTTGTTTCTTGCTTTTTAGACTCTAATTTTTTCCAACCTGCAAGTCTATACCACTTTTCTGAGCCTTTAGGAACTTCTTTAACGATAGCTCCCATTTTATACTTTGTCATAAGCAACAACCTCCTAACTGACTTTGTAAAAGTCCACAATTTAGTAATTTATCATAAGTTATTGGACTTAATCTTTCTATACTTTTAGATGTCTCATTCTTATTTGAAGCACTTTCTGAATAACTCCCCAATGTATAACCACTAGAAGTAGCATTTGTACTTGTAATTAAATCAGGGTTTTCTTCATAAAATCCGATTTGCTCTAAAAGAGCTTCTTTAAACTCTTTATAACAAGGACAAGTTTCTACAGGAATTGGTCTAGTTATTACTGATTTTATTGTGCTTAAACTTATTGATTCTAATCTAGAAAAATTAGAAGGAGCAGTTTGCCCAAAGTATTCTTCATAATCTTCCTTTGTTACCATAACACCACTCCTTTCTAACATTATTCACTAGCTTCTGCTACAACGATAGTTGCAGTTGCTGAAGCTTCATTACTAGCAGTATCAGTACCTTTAACTACAATAGTATAAGTACCTGCTCCAGTTGTACCGTCTTTAGTTATTACTGTGTTAGTACTAATTTCAAATTTATCATTATCTGCTACACCAGTTGGCAAACTATAAGTAACGGTACCACTACCACCAACACTTGCTAAATCAGCAACTTTAGTTTCATCAGCTAATGTTCCTGATAAAGTTGTTACTGGAGTAATATTTACAGCAGAAATACCTACTTTAGATTTAACAATTACTGCATTAGGGTCTGTAACTGCATCTGCATAAACCATACGACCTTTTAATGCACTAGCACCAATGAATTTATCAGATCCATTTGTTAAATCAACAACGACTGGATTAACTTTCCACTCATCAATTGCTTGAGTCCAGTCAACACCATAGATAATATATTCAATAGCTTGGCCAGCTTCTGTTACTCCTAAATCTTGAGTAATTACATTTACCCCATTTATTTTGTTAACAATACCGTTTCTTGCTAATTCTGCACCAATTTGTGAAGCAGTATTTGCATAAACTTTATCTTGTAACAATAGTGTTTCAGTTTCAAAAGAAACAGCTACATACATACGGTTTTTGTCAACACCACGTTTTGCTAAGATAGCAATATCTTTTACAATGTTTGAATAAACATTATCAGTAGTACAATCAGCTTGAGTAGATACTGTAGAATTACTTACTAATGCGTTAATAGCATCTTCCTCAAATGTTTTAGCTAAAGAATAAGCTGCGCTCTCCATTCTTTGAGCCATTAAGTTATCAGGAACTGCTGCTGCTTCATATCCATCAATTAACTCATTAATACCTTTATTAAAATTGATAGGGATATTTAGATAGTTTGTAGCACTTTGTTCTAATGCTAAACCATTTTTAATATCGTAATCACGAACATTTACGTCCATGTTTCTTACTGGGACTTTAACTGCTCCAGCTGTTGGATTACCTTCGTAATCTCTTGAAAATGTACTTCTAATTCTGAAGTATGGTCTCATTAATTTAACGATTTGACTAGCATATCTTTCTTGTCTTTCATGAGTACCATTTAAACCAATTGGATTTGCCTTTTAAATCACTCTCCTTCTTAAAATAAATCTGGGTGTTTTTGCTTTAAAATAGCAGTAACACCATCTTCGGCATCATCACTAATTTTTTGAGTTGCTACACCATTAGTTTTTGGTGTTTCAACTTTACTAATTAAGAATTGAGGATTTTCTTTTAGATAATCTTTTAAGTTATCTTCAAAATCTCCTTCAATTTCAGAAACTTCTGACAAAACGAACTTTTGAAATTTAGAATCAACACCAGCATTCGCGACTACTGATTTGTTCTCTGCATAAGCAAGTTGTTTTTCTAAAGTTTCTATTTTTTTGTCTTTTTCTAATTGTTTTTCAGTTTCAGTTTTTTTGCTTTCTTTCCACTCATTAAAAGCTTTTAATTCTTCTTTACTAGGTACGTTTCTAGTCTTTCTAGCAACTTCCTTTTTTAAAGCTTCATTAAATTCTTCCTGAGTAGCAAAAGTTTTTTCCACTTTTTCTTCTACAGTTTGTGTTTCTGTGTTTTCAGTTGTTTCTACATTAGTATCTTCAACATTTTGAACATTTTCTTGTTCCATAAAAATCTCCCTTCTTTTAAGTCATTAAGTTGGACTTACCCATTCTTTATTGTCTTTATGTTGGACATAATAAGTGCATTTATAAGCACCATACTGACGATATAAGAGTTATAACCCTTTAGACTAACACACTTGCCCAAGTAGGATATATCATCAGTATGCTACCTATAAAGGTAGCTACAAGGTGAGGCTGGATTGGGCTTACATCTTACGAATGCCAACTATTTAATACTTCCTATCCATTCGTTAGCAGTTATTCTAGTTCTCCCAGTTTTATCTAAAAACGATAAATACTCTTTTCTAGTATTGGTTAGACTATTTTGTTTTCTTTTTATATAACTAGGCTCTGCTCCAGTTTGCTTAAGCATCGCTATTTCTCTTTTTTTATTTCTAATGGTTCTTTCGTACTGTCTCTGACGTTGCTTTTCAATATAAGCTTCATCATTTTCTGATTTAGTAAAATCCATATCTCGTTTTTTTGACAAGCCCGGAACAAACATATACTTTGAATGCTCGCAGTTAATACCAAGTATTCCAGCAGGTTCACCATAAGTAGAACTAGACCACGGTCTTACTTTTATACGACTTCCGTCTAAATCTTCAATATAGCCTGAATAACCGCTTAGTGAGAATACTTGTCCCTGGTCTCTACTACATAGAGGTCTTGCTCCTATATGTGAGCTAATCTCTATGAAATCTCCCCCACAGGCTTTTATTCTCTCTTCTTGAATAGTATTTATGCTATTTTGCGTATTTGACCTAATAACCATCTTTGTATAAGCTTCAGGAGTCCACTCTGCACCATTTCTAGCAGTAAAACCAGTAAGGCCTTTTTCTGCAAACTGACTAACTGCTTCTTGCATAGCTTTAGCAGTTGTTTTAGTACCAGCTAATACTTGCGAAGATACTTTATTGACTATAGCAACATATTCATCTCCTGCACTCATCAGAAGGCTATTATTTTGCCTATTAAATGTAGTTAAGACATCTGTCATTGCAGTCGATAATATATTATTTACAAGTGCATCTTCAGTTGTCTTGTCTATTTCATTTAATAGCCCTTTTTTAATTCCTTCTTCAATAATTCTTTTATCTTTATTTTGACCTTTCTCTTTAGCCTTATTAAAGACTTTTTCTACTTCTTCAACAGTTTTACCTGAATATTTAGCAATTATTTTAGCATTTTCTTCATTTAATCCATTTAATTGTCTTAATCTTTCTAATTGCCACTCATTAACTCCTCCACTGCCATATAGTGGTTGATTATTTTCTGCATCCCACTTATCTATTTCCATAGGCTTACCTTGAGAAAGTTTCTTAGCAATATTTAAGAGCAGTTCATTTTCCATATCGATATAAAGCCTTTCAACTTGTTCTTCTAGTTCATCTAAAGACATTTATATCACCCATTTTCAACTACTTCTGTTTCTTGAGACTCATTATCTTGCCCCATACCAAAAAAGTCTATACCCTCTGGCTGAACTAACTTATTTTCATTTTGAATTTTGGCTATTTCTTCTTGAATTTCACTATCTTCATAGTGTAGATATTTCTTCATAAACTTTTCTAGCGAAATAGTCTTACTTTGATATAGTTCTAATCCTCTTTGAATTAGTGCATTTTCATCTTCGATAATAGAGTCATCAAAGACTATATTAATTGATTTATAAGGTATATTTTCAAGTTCGCATATTGCTTTAATCAAATCATATAGGCAGTCGTTAACCATTAATTCATGATGTTTCTTAGTCCTGTAAGTATCACTATTCTCTGATACTACCTCAGTAGCAGTTTTAACACCCTGCCCATCAAAGTTATAATAGTTCTGGCCTAAGCCTACACCTGCACTAATGTAATTTAACTGTGCATTTATTGAATTAATATGCTCTTGATAACGAAGTTTGAAATCTATTTCTTTTACTGGCTGATTTTCCATTCCTGCAATAGCAACATACACCTCATCATTATTATCAAAATAGCTAACTAAATTTACTTTACCATCAGAATCTACTTCTGTTTTCTTTTTTACTGCTGTTCTATCAATTAATACACGTTTTTTTCCTGTTCTAAACTCACGATTAAAACTATCATACGTTGTATCTATTGCTTTAAACTTATCAATTTGATTAGCAAGTATAGACAATCCCATAGGACTATCTGTATCAAAGTTATTAGCAATAACTGGCTTCCATACTTGAAAATGAGGATTATCAGTAATAAATTCTTCATACTCTAAAACGTTAGGAAACATATCATTGAAGTTAACTTCTCTTCCGATAGTCGTTTCATCGCTAGATTTATAAAGTTCATTTAACTTCGTATATTTATTATCTTTAAACTCGTGATAAGTAATGTGAGTATAGTATTTTTTCTTAGAATCAGTACCTTTAGTAAATCTACTAACAGTAATCAAACCATTAATATAGCTATTAGTGTACATATATGGAATAACCACATCACCATCAACATAATCGATAAGAGTTTTGTCATCTTTACGATATTCTACAGTAACACCAGTTCCTAAAGCAAAAACACGTTCTAGAAAGCTAGGAAAGTTAGTCATAAAGTTGTTTTCTTTACTATCTAATACTTCTAGTAATCTTTCGGTATTTTTCTTCTTATCGAGCTTTATTTGCACTTTTTCAGACCATAATAATTTAGCAAAGTCTTCACATACTTTTTTAGGCATGTTCATTGTAAGTCTTTCACATTTTTTAGTAGTACCATCAGCCATCTTCATTTGAAAATAGTGAAAATCATTAACATTGCCACGATACCACGATTTCCATATAGCCATCATATCGTAAATATCGCCAACTACTAAATTAATACCTTTTTTGCTTAATTTACTCTGTATATCTTGATATAATCCCTTTTAAATCACCTACCTAATATAGTACTTTTTCTATTTCTAAAACTGGACAAGAGCATCCATCCTGGCTTAAAGTATAATTAGTTATGTTTTTTTCTTCTTCGCCTTTTTGAAGTAAAATCGTTTTATTATTTTTTATTAAAATAGCAACATCATAATCTTTTAAAATCTTTTTTCGATTTTTCTTTTCAAATAATTCTTCATGTTCTAACATCTTTTTGTATAAAATATCTCTTTCTTCGTATAATGCTTTATTTGTTCTTCTTAAATGTTCTACTTCATCATATAATTCTCGTTTTCTCATAATCTACTCCTTTATTCCTAATTTACTTAAATTATCTTTAACCCAATATTGAAAATCATCTTGTGTATGATCAGCATAATAATAACTATAATCATTAGCCCAACTATTGTAATATGGTTCTTCGCCAATAAATTCTTTTTCCGTTTTATCGGGCTCAGGTTTGCCTTTTTCAATAGTTCTCTCTTTCCACATATAATTCTCATTTTCTTTCCTGAAAATCTTATTATTGTCATTATCTAATACTCTAAACTTTCTTTTTGCTAAAAAAGCCTGCGAATAATCAATTAATTCTTCTTTATTTTTACCTTTATTGACTGGGTGAAACCTTTTGCCATAATCGGTATATAACTGATTTCTTAAGGCACCTTCAGCACTATCTATAGTCTCTTTATCTTCGCCACATTTCCACATTTTAATCATTGCTATTTCGAAGTTAAAGATGTCTTTAGATAATTCGCTAGGTGCTTTCTTTTTAGGCTTCTCATTAGGACTATAATAGTAAGTGTCTAGTAAATACCAATAACCATCACTTGCTAGTCCATAACACCCACAAGTAGTAGCTGATGTTTGATGCCCTCCGTCGACTGAAAAATCTAGATAAAGTATTCTAAGTTTGTTCTTTTCTATATAATTCTCATCAACATATTGGATAAGTTCAGGGTTATATATCATACCTTCTAAACCAATAACCTCTCCAAGATATATCCAACGATAACGTTTGTTATCAAATTTTTCCATTCTCTTAGCTTCATCAATAAACATCTTG
>CAMMBX010000007.1 GCA_946494345.1 uncultured Mycoplasmatota bacterium
CTTCATTTAAGTTATCTAAATCTATATTACTCATATTATTACCTACTTCCTAATTCATTATATCATTAGGAAAAAGAAAAAGAAACCTTCTTTAGATTTCTTTAGTATCAACTTAAGCATCAAGAACATATAGAAAATAATTTATATTTCGATAGAAATTATCAATAGCTAGTGGTTCTATTATAAAATATAACTTTGCGTCTAATAAATCCCTTAACATATCTCTTATTAATAATCTTATTCTTCTAATAACAGCGATACTTCTTTCTGTTAAGTTCTGTTGATTTTCTGGAGATAATGGAAGACTATTATAATCTTCAAGTAACTGTGGGTATATTTCGTTTAAGATGTTATTTAATGTTTCTATATATGTAGTGGCATTTGGATCTATTAGACCTCTTAAGAATGATGTTATTTCATAGGCAGTGATATTATAACCATACTCTGTATCTAAGGCTATAATAGGATCTTTTCTTATTCTTTCTTTTAATCTATTTAACTCTCCTATGTATAGTTCTATTGTTATAATCATAAAGTTATACATTGTAGGATATGAGTATGAGAATAGATTATTAGAAGTCATTTCGTCTCTTATTTCTCTTGCAAGACTTATAAAATCACTGGCAATAGAGGTGGCTCTATCATTAAAAGATGTCAAGGTTGTAATTAACTCATCATTCACTTCAAATGTATCTGTCGGAGTAAGTTTAAGTTGCGTCTCTGTTATATCGGTACCAAGATTTAAATTAAAAAGTTTTTCTGTTAATCTTTCTATAGGTAGGGTATACTCTGTATAAAATATCTGATAATTTAGTCCTTTAGATGGTACTTTTCCATTAGTTAAGGTTACTATTTCTCTACCTAAATCTTGACTTTCTCTAGCTAGAAGCGCAGCTCTTCCTTTATAAGGATTATCTCCATAAAAGGAAAGTTCAATATTAATACAAAAATCTCTTAGTGTTCTTAGATAATATAGATTAGCATCAATAGACTCTTTATAAAACTCTTCTTCTGTTAACATTTTATCACCAATTAATTATATGCATGAAAAAAAAGAGATAGTATTCTAACTAATCTCTTATACTTTGATATAGTTTATTTAACTCTGTTAAAGGGTTTTCTTCAACAGTTTTTGATTCTTCTTTAATTTTCTCTTTTGCTTGCTCTTCTTTTAATATCTTAACCATAAGCTTATATTCATCTAAGGTAAAGTTTTGTCCTAATAAATTCATTGAAGTTGGTTCTTCTTTTGGCTTAGGTTCTTCTATAGTAACAGTCTTTTTAGGAGCCTTATATGCTTCTTTAATATTAAAATCATGAATTATATTATAATTAGTAAAAGATTCTACCTTAATTAAATTATGTTTATACTGATATTTTCTAATTAAATGATATATTAATAAAACGATAATCCAGAAGATAAAGATAAACATACTTAATTCTAATATACTTCTTACACTATTACTACTATATAGTTCTGTGATATTAAAGACATTTAGATCTAATTCATTTATTGAAGAGATAGCTAATATGAATAGATACATAATAATAGCAAAGACACTTGAATTTATAACTTTTAATTTGAAATCTATCTTGTCATTAAATATTGTTTTCCAAAGAATTATGTTAGTAATAATTAGCATGATTAGATATATAACAATATTTGGAAAGTAATAAGTTATAAATACTTCATTAATAGCATAATCTAATAATGTTAGAAAACTACTACCATACTCTAAAGCTATAAAGATGAAGCCTGCTAGATATATTAAGATATAAGTTCTTCTACTTTGTTTGCGATTAGAGCCATTAGTTGTTATAAAAATAATCGTAAGAAAAACTATCAATGCTAATATCATTAAATATAAGTTTTTAGATGTAATTAAATCAAAAACTGTTTGTAATTTTGTCATTAATGATAATTGACTCATTAATAACACCCCCTTTATTCAGTTGCATATAGTTCTGCTATATAAATAGTTTGTGTAGAACTATCATCTTTAGTACAGGTAATTAAAGTTAATGTTGTTTTATCATAGTTTCTTTTAATACTTACAGTACCTGTATTTTGTTCTTTATATATATTTGTAATTTTATATCGGTAATTAATACCAGCATAGGTAACTATCACTTCATCTCCTACTTTTAGTTTATATAAGTCTTTAAAGAAGGCTTTCCAACCAGTACCAGAGTGTCCTGCTATTATTAAGTTACCATTAGTAATATTTGGCATATCACTGCCTTTTATTATTTCAATATTAGATTCAACTGTATTAAGATTAGAATCAATATTGTAAAAACCCCTTCTAAAATTTATCTTTGGTATTTCTAAGTAGCCAATATAACTTTCAATATCCGAATATGTATTTACTTCTTCATCAGTGGTTTCAACTTCTGTTGTATTAACATTATATATTTCTGTTTCTTTTTTTTCATATATTTGTTCATTCATATAATCATAAGCTTGTAGTCTCTTATCACTGATAAAGTTATAAAAAGAGAAGAATCCTCCTAGTGTTATTACAAAGGCTCCAATTAGAGCGACTGTATTAGGAGAGATTCTTTTTTTTCTATTTAACTTCTTGTTTCTTACCATTGTAGTAAACGAATCCTACTCCGGATATTAGAAGTACTGTTCCAAATATTGTACTTATTAGGGATTTATTACTACCTGTGAATGGAACATCTACTATTTCGTTGTTTTCAAAGATAATTAATGCAGTAGGTGTTTCATCACTGATTGTAAATGTATAAACTTCATCACTTTTCTTATAACCGTCTGGTGCTTTTACTTCTTCTACAGTATACTCACCATCTTTTAAATCAGTAATAGTGTGGGCTTCTTCTGTTGTTACAAACTCTTCTACAACATTACCATCACTATCTTTTACTACTAGAGTAGCTCCACTTAATGGATTACCTGTTTCAGCATCTACTTTTAAGATGTTTACTAATTTTTCAATAGGTGTATTTTCAATAGTAATTTCGGCTTTGTTATTAGTATCGCTGATTGTAAATTCATAAGTTTCATCAGTTTTCTCATAACCAGCCGGAGCCCTCTCCTCTTCTACAGTATAAGTTCCATCTGCAATGTCTTCTAAGACATAAGGATCTGTTGTAGTTGTAAATCTATCTATTTCTTTACCTGTACTATCTTTAATAGCTAAGACTGCTCCTGGTACAGGCTTTTTAGTAAGTGCATCTATTTTAATGATTGTAGCACTTTTATCGATTAGATTATTTTTTATAGTTATAGTAGCTTTGTTATTAGTATCACTGATTGTGAATTTATATACTTCATCAGTTTTCTCATAACCAGCCGGAGCCTTCTCTTCTTCTACAGTATAAGTTCCATCTGCAATATCTTTTAAAACATAAGGCTCTGTTGTAGTTGTAAATCTATCTATTTCTTTACCTGTACTATCTTTAATAACTAAGACTGCTCCTGCTACTGGTTTATTTGTAGCAGAATCTACTTTAATTATAGTAGCACTTTTATCAATTTCTTTATTTCTAAATCTAATTGAAATATTTCTATTTGTATCACTAATTGTAAAGCTTACAACTTGATCATTTAATATATAACCAGCTGGTGCTTTTGTTTCTTGTAATGTATAAGTACCGTTTGGTAGATTTTTAATTACATGAGATGAAGTTGTTGAAGTCCATGTTGCTACTGTAGTTCCATTACTATTTTTAACAACAAATGTTGCTCCTGCTACAGTTTTTCCTGTTTCATCATCTATTTTAGTAATTGTAACTTTACTTGTTTCAAGTGTTAAATTAGTTTTAGCAGTTACAGTAGATGTTTCTGGATATAAAACTGAACCCATTACACTTTGTTTTTTAGGATCACTTGATTTGTACATATAAGCTTTATTGATTGATCCTGTAGCCGTGGCATTTACAGTTATATTTAAACTTCCAACATCAACAGAAGATTCTGGGATCCTAACTTTAAAACTTTCACTTGGACTAAATGATGTTTGAGCTGCTCCAGTTGTTGCATTAACAACAGTTGTTCCTGAAGGAGCATTTTCTAATGATATTGTATAGTTGCCAGTTGTATATAAAGTTTCTACACTTATAGCATTGGACTCATAATATTTTCCATCACTAGTTAAATTTAAAGTACTATCATTATTTATTAGACTAATTCCAGGAGTAGCATAAGTTGTAACTTGTCCTGCTCCTTCTACTAAGGCAATTATATATTGTCTTAAATTATATGGATCTGATCCTGTAGTTTTAAAAGCATCAGGCAAATTGTGACCACCCATATATAAATCTTCATACCACCAAATAGCTGCTTGAGTAATATAGTAATCCATATCTGAATTACCAGTCATATTTACTCTTGGAAAACCATTTGATAAGATATAAGCAATACCTGCAGGAGCTTCACCTTCCAAAGTCATGGTTACTCCATAAGGAATACCTAAGTTAAAATCACGACAATATACATAGCCACCTAAACTACTTGTCAATTTAGCATAATGCCAATTGTCTATATAGCCATCTAGAAGTTTTTCACTGTTAGCAGTAAAACTAGTCGGTGCAGTTACAGCAGCTTCTGTATATGTAAGACCAAAAGCTCCTAATGCAGCGATTAAAACGGCTAATATGATTAATTTGAATTTATTTAACTTTAATTTTTTCATATTCTTACCCCCAATTTGTTTTTGTGCCTATATTATAACATCTATTGCGCAAAAATGCAACAAAATTGTATTATTATTATAAAAAATAGAACTGTTATTTACTTTTATCAGTTCTATTATATTGCTTATCAACTTTATTTATCCTTAGATTCTAATTTTTCTAAAACATCACTAACAACATCAATAGCTTTTAATCTTAACTCTTCTGCTGCTTTTTCTAAGACTGGTGTTCCTTTAGCTACAGCTAAATTAACTAAGTCCTGGCATTTCTTTTTTATTTCTTCTCCCTTTTTCTTAGCAATTTTTAAAGCTTTTTCTTTATCTAAGTCTTCTAGTTCTCTTTTTATTTCTTCAACTTTCTCTTCAAACATTGCTTTTACTTCTTCAGTATCAACTGATTTAATTTGAGCGATTAAATTATCTAGTTTTTCTTTAAGCTCTTTTCTTGTCTCACTACCTTTTTTAGGAGCAAATAAAACTCCTAAACCTACGCCTATAGCAGCTCCTGCTAAAAACTTCCCAATTCCACTACTTTTTTTCGTATTACTCATCAATATCTCCCTTTCCTTTCTTATTAAATATTCCTGATATGAATCCGACAATGCTGCCAACAACAGTATCAGTAACTACTGTCAATTTATCACTAACATTATCAACAAAATTAAAGACGCCATCTAAGTTATCTAATTTTTTCTTAGCATCATCTAAAATAACATCTACTTTGTTTAATGTATCTAATGTTTTTAGTGCTAAAACTATTAAAATAATTACTAATACTATTAATAGACTATCCAAAATTACCCCTAAAAATTCCACTTTTATTCTCCTTTCTTTTCATCATACATTGAATCTATAAGATCGAATAGATTATCTTCAATACTAGTATCATCTTGTTTGGTATCTTCTTCATCAAAAGCTTTTAAATCTGTTCTTCTACCTGTTGCTTTCTCATGAGAAACATCTTTATAGTCAATATTATATTCTAGTCCTAAATCACTATAATATTCTTCAGCATCTCCCATAGTAACTTTTGCAACTGATGGTGTATTATCATCGCTTATGTCTAGAAGGCTATCTTCTTCTTTTATTTCCTCTATTTCAAAAGAATTTGTATCATCATGTTTTTCATCATTGTCTTTTACTTTATTAGATGTAAGCTCTTCTTCAAAGATATCATCACTATTACCATAGGCTTTTTCTCTGACACTATCAACATCAATATTTTTTGATTTATAACTACTTGTTATTCTAACCTCTTTTTTTGTCACAATATCGTCTTTTTTGTAATTTTGATCTAAAACTCCATAAATTGGAGAAATAATTGGTGAAGGATGAAACTCTTTCTTTTCTTTTTGTTTTGATGCTCCTCCATATTCATGTATTTTTATTTCTTTATCAATACTCGCTCCATAAGGCTTTTTTTCTTCTTTTTTTCTTTCTTCTTTATAAATTGGTCTTTCAACTTTAGGCTCTCTTGTTTGTTGTTTAATTTCTACTTTAGGTTGTGGTTCTTCCTTTTTATCTTCTTTTAAATCTATAAAATCATCATCTAAGATAGCTTTAAATTTAAAGTCCTTATCAGGAGTTTCAACTTTAGACACTTCCTTTTCTTCTTCAATAATTAAATCTTCTTTAGGAAGTGCCTTTCTAGGTTTTGGCTCATCTACAATTATTTTCTTAGCGATAGGTTTTTCTTTTTTCTTTGGTTCTTTTTTTTCTTCCACTTCTACGTATTCTTCTTCAAAAAGAGCATTTTTTAGTTTATCTAATAGTTTCATAACTTAGACTCCACCTTTCCATTTTTAGTCTTCTTCAATATTTATTATATCTTCACTGGTATTTTTATCACCGTAGCCTTCATAAATACCATATTTCTCTTCATATTCTAAGTATGTATCTTTTGTCGCTGTACTTCCTTTTGGAGTCATAACATCATAGGTATCTTCTTTATAATCTAAAACGTTATTACCAATAAGGCTCTCTAAAATAGTGCGATTAAAGTCTAGTGACTTTAGAATACTACTCATATTTATAATAGCACTTTTTATCTCATTTTCTTTAACAAATGCTTCTATTTTACCATAATTATACATATATTCTATAAAATATTCATCAGTTGAAGCGACTTTATTTATTTCTAAGTAACCTTTTTTATTATCATAATCTAATTCTTTAGAAAAGTAAGCTTTTTTATTTGTTTTATAATCTACTTCTTCTTCATTGTAGTAACTGATGATATCTATATAAAAATAGTAGGTATTATTATATTCGTCTAATAGACTTACATTATAGTCATCTTTTGATGTTAATCTTAGTCCTTTGGGAATATAGTATTTATAGCCATCAAAAACATTGTTAGCAAGATTAGTATCTTTTGATAGCATAACATTTGTTACTTCATCTATACTCATATTAGTTATATTGGTACATCCTGTTAAGATAAATACAGTTAATGTTAATATTAATAGTTTCTTTTTCAATGGGCAACACCTACTCTTATATCATTATAACAAATATCTAACTAATTTGTCACTTATTTTGCGCAAAAAGATGATAGACATTTTTTCCTTCTTTACTAAAACGCATCTCATATTCACTCATAATAATATCGGAATGAGTTTGGTGATAGTTAAAGGAAATATCACTTAAAGTATAGCCTTTTTTACTTAAGCTTTCAAGGGAATAGATAAAAAGATCTTCATTATCTGTTTTCATTTCTATTCTTTTTGTGTCTTTAAATATGTAATCATATTTATCTAAAAACACTTTACTGGTAAGCCTTCTATCATACCATCTTTTTTTAGGCCAAGGATCAGAAAAGTTTAGATATATTAAATCTATTTCTTTAGAAAATACCTTATCTATATCTAGAGCATTCATTCTAATAAGACGTAAATTAGGAATAGACTCAGGTATTTTTTTAATCGCTTTTGCCATTACACTATCAAACCTTTCCATTCCTATATAATTAATATTTTTATATTTTAGAGCATTTTCTATTAAAAATTTTCCTTTTCCCATACCTATTTCTATGTAGATGGGATTATCATTTTTAAATAATGTTTTCCATTTACCTTGGTATGATTCTGGATTTTTTATTAAGTAATCACAATTATTTAATATTTCTTCTTTATTTTTAACATTTCTAAGTCGCATATTTACCTCCGTAATAAATAACTTTTCTCTTTAATTTATATAGCATATTTTATCATAAAGATTTAATCTTTGGAATATAATATCTTGAAAGTGAGGTTAAGTTTATGAATCAAGGTATGCCTATGTGGCCAAACAATCCAAATATGAATCCTAATATGGGAGGATGGCCAAACTTTAATAATATGAATCAAAGAATTAATAGCTTAGAAAATCAAGTAAATAGACTTGAAAGACAAATGAGAAGACTTGAAAATAGAGTTAATAGAATTGAATCCAGCATGATTAGTCCAAGAGGTTATGATAGTCAAACTACAGGATATGGTAACAGTAATGATAAATATATGATGTAAAGAGCTTAGGCTCTTTATTTTTTTGTTAAAGAAAAAAAATTTGGGCATCCTAAAATTGACAGCTACCAGCAAATAAATTATACTTTATATAGGAAGTGACCATATGAAATTAAGAGTTTTAGATAAAAATGAATATGAAAATTTTGTAAAGACTAATCCTTATAAGAGCCATTTTTTACAGTCTTATGATTGGGGACAATTAGCTAAGGAAGAAAGAGGTCTTACCCCTTATTATTTAGGACTTGATGATAATGGTAAAATTGTAGGAGCAACTTTACTTTTAAAGAAAAGCTTACCTTTAGGATTATGTTATTTGTATGCCCCAAGAGGATATGTAATTGACTTTAGTGACAAAGAAATACTAGATATATTTACAGAAGAGGTTGTCAAATTTGCGAAAAGAAAAAAGGCTATTTACGTAAAGATTGACCCTGATATTATTTGGAAAAAGGAAGATTATAAAGGTGAAATTACTGAAGTAGAATCTAAAGATAAGAAAATATATAATGAATTACTTAGATTAGGTTATAAACATATGGGCTTTACTAAGAATTTTGAGACAATGCAGCCAAGGTATACATTTAGGATAGATTTAACACAGTCTATGGAAGAGATTGAGAGCCATTTTTCAAAGACTACAAAACAAAGAATTGCTAAGTCCCTTAAACTTAAGACGAAAGTAGAAATAGGGACAGAAAAAGATTTGCCTACTTTTTATCATTTAATGATGTTAACGGAGTCAAGAAAGGATTTTGTTTCTTATGGAATAGATTATTATAAGACTTTATATAAACTGTTTAACGAAGATAATAAAGCGACTTTGTTTTTGGGTAAAGTTAATATCAAAGATAGCTTAGAGGTATTAGAGAATGATTTAGATGAAGTTAATAAAAAGATAGATGAACTTCCTAAAGAAAATATGTCTAAAAGTGCTAAGAATAAGCTTAAGGAGTATACAAGGCAAAAAGAAAACTTAGAAAAAGAAGTAGAGAAATATAATAACTATTTAAAAGAATATGGTGAAGAAGTTACTCTATCTGCCCATATGATAGTAGAATATGGAAATAAGGCCTGGGTACTTTATGCAGGTAACCATAATATTTTAACAGAAACTTATGTTAATTATCATACATACTTTGAACATTTAAAATTTTGTAAAGAAAGAGGTTTAAAGATCTATGATCAGTTTGGAACGATTGGGGACTTAAGTAAGGATAATCCAAGGCTAGGATTACATGAATTTAAAAAGAAATTCGGTGGGGACTATGTTGAGTTTATGGGTGAATTTGACTATGTTGTTAAACCAATCTATTACTTTGCTTTTACAAGGTTAGTACCAATTTATAGAAATATGATTAAAAAAAGAAAGAAGAAGGAACTTAATGATGAAATTAAAAGAGATTAGTTTTGAAGAATTAGAAAAGTTTTCTTTAAGTACTGATGAAGCGACTTTTCATCAAACTAAAGGATGGGCTAAATTAAAAGAACATAATGGATGGTGTCATTATGTAGTAGGATTATATGATAAGAAAGAGATGAAGGCAGCAGCTTTACTTCTTGCAAAACGTGTTCCTATTGTTAAAAAGTATATGTTTTATTCACCTAGAGGATTTTTAATAGATTATCATGACTATAATTTATTAAAAGAGTTTACAGAGGAAGTTAAGAAGTTTGTTAAAAGTAAGGGTGGTATTTTCATTAAGATAGACCCTTATGTCATGTATAAACAAAGAGATATTAATGGTGATTTAGTTAAAGATGGTATAGATAATAGTGATACTGTTAATAATTTAAAGAAGTTAGGTTATAAACATTTTGGTTTCAATTTAATGCAGGACTCCCTACAACCTAGATGGATGCATACTATTACAGTTAAGGGTAAATCTGCCCCTGAGGTTATGAAGGATATGGATCCTAAAACAAGACAGATTCTGAGAAAAAATGAAAGACTTGGTGTAAGGGTACGTGAAATAACAAGAGATGAGTTACCTATATTTAAAGATATTATGCAACATACGGGAGAACGTAGGGAATTTATTGATAGGCCTTTATCCTATTATGAGAATATGTGGGATAGTTTGCATGATGATGGTATTTTAAAAATATTAATCGCTGAAGTTGATTTTGATGAAGAGATGGAAAATACAAAAAAAGAGATAGAAACTTTAGGAAAATCTATTGAAGCTAGAAAAAAACAATTTGAAGATAAAAGTAAGCCTATGAATGAGAAAAAGTATCATAGTAAACAAGAGTTTGAGAAAAGCGAAATTAAAAGATTAGAGAAAAATATTGAAAAGACTAAAGATATGAAAAAACAATATGGTGATAAACCTATACTTGGAGGAATTCTTTTCTTGATATATGGAAAGGAAGTTTTATCACTATATGGTGGTTCTAAAGCAGAACTTATGAGTTTTCAATCTGCTTACACACTTCACTTTGCAGGAGTTAAATATGCCATAGAAAATGGTTATGATACATATAACTTTTATGGTATTACAGGTGACTTTAGTGAAAGTAATCCTTTACTTGGACTATATCTATTTAAGAAGAGTTTTGGAGGCCAAGTAGTAGAGTTAATTGGAGAGTTCGATCTTGTTATTAGTCCTTTCTGGTATCATGCTTATAAGATTAGTTATGCTCTATATCATAAACTTAAGAATATTAAAAGATGACTTAATTAGTTTAGGCCATCTTTTAATATAGATTTATATATTTGCAAAGTTATTCCAGTACAGTGGAATAATTTTTATAATTCAAATGTTATTAGTATTGGTAAGTGATCACTATATTTAGTATCTATTACTTTTGTTTCTTTTACTTTAATATCTGTACTAGTAAATATATAATCTAGTTTCCAGTTTAATTCTGTTTCTTCAAAGCCATTATATGAGAATGGTTTAGTAGTCCAAGTATTAGAAGTATCATTATTAACTAAACTTTCTTCTAACCAACTTATATATTTAGAAGTTTTTGGGCTATTAAAATCACCTGTTAAAATATAGTTTTCTTTTTTTATACAACTAATAAGTTTAATAACTTCTTTATCTTTGTCGTTTGTGTCTTTCAATTTATCTGTATATGATAGATGGGTTGTTCCAATAGTTAACTCTCTGTTTTCTATTTTCACTTTAGCTTCTACATATACCCTACCTTCTTTTGAGTAATCTCTTTTTTTACATTGACTTGGTTCCCTAACATGAATAGATTTTTTATCATATATAGGATACTTTGAAAGAATAGCATTGTATTGACTAGAATTATCTTTAAATGTATCGGCTTTACCATAGTAAATATAAGGATAAAGTTCGTTTAACTTTCTTAGTTTAGTATCATCACCATCTTTAAACTTTAATTCTTGAATACAAACGATATCAGCTTTTATTCTTTTAAGTTCTTTAATAATGTTATCTATATCTTCATTGTTCCAAATATTCCATTGTAATAGTTTTATCATTTCTACTCCTTTATTTTAATTCAAATTTTATTTTTCCTTTACCTTTAGATGAAGTAATAGTAGCGATAGCGCCATTTATTATTGTCATTCTAGGAGAAACATGTCCTATATCAGCATGTCCTTCTCCAACAACAATTACTTCATAATTCAATTATACATCACGATTTTCCTCAATGTCTTATTTTATGAATTAATTTTATTAAATAATAGATAGGAGATGTCTTTATTTCAAATTCACCAATTAATTCTTCTATATAGCCATTAAAACCTGTTTTAAACTCATAGATACCATAGTCTTTATCATTTTTATCATCAAAAGTATTAGGTATTCCATAGAAATTATATCTATCATAACCATTATCAATAGCATATTTAATCATTTCCCACTGAATTAAGTACTGTGAATTATAAGATAAGAATTCTTCATAGTTACCACTAGATAGATATATTACTTCTCTCTTAGTCATTATAAACATAGAACCTGATAAAGTGATAACATCTCCATACTTTTCTCTTTCTTCTTTAGCAAGATCTATCTTTTTATCAAGACCATTAATAGTCTCATCTAAAGCTTTTCTTTTACCATCATTATTTTTATTATCACTTAGTTTATTTTTCTTATCTATATTAGATTTCTTCTCTTCCTCTAACATTTTAATATATTTAGATAAATCTAGTTTAGTTACTAAATATTTTATTTCATTTTTCTTGTTAAATAAGTCATACATATTTTGATAATAGTTGATATTTCTAATATCAAAGCCTTTTCTTGAACCTGTACTTTGCATTATTTTATAAAACTCATCTAAGTCATCTTTTGTTAACTCTACTATCTCTACACCATTTTTAATATTTTTTCTAATCAAGTTTCTAGTATGAGGTTTCATATTTTTCATTATCTCATCTTCTGTTTTATCTTTGGTATCTAGAGCATACATATAAGTTACTTGTTCTCTATCATCATAGGGAACACTACTAAAGCCTGTATTTAAAATAGTATTTACAATATTTGTATTATCATAACCGTCTTTAATTATTTCTCCTTTACCATTACGTTCTTTGTAAGGTACATAAGGGTCAATTCTTAGAACATAACCATTATGTTTTTTGACGAAATCTGTTAGTAGTTTTAAAAATGTTGATAGCGTCTTTTCATCAGTATAGTCTACTAAAGGTCCACGTGGGGCATAAAATTCATACTTGTTAAAGTGTCTTTTCTTACCTACTAGAAGGGTCGCTCCAACTAGTTTATCATTATCATATAGTCCTAAGTAGTAAGATGTCCAACCATTTAATTCTCTTAGTTTACCTACTTCTTCTGTTTGCATAAAAGTCCTGTAGGGACTCTTTTTTGCATAGCTTTCAAATGTCTTTACATCTATTTCTTTTAAAGTCATTTTATTTCCTCCTAAATTTACTAGTTATCTTATTTATTATTGTGCTCCCAAATACTTCTTCTATTAAATTAAATTTGTGAGATACAAAGAAATATACTACTATACCAACAATGGCATAAATGGCGATAATTGGAATATTTAATAATCTTGACGATGTATAGATTGGTATGAATAGTTTTAATACAAAAAGTACTGCTAGCATGGCGATATCTGCTAATATTATTTTACCTAATAGTTTTACTGTTGGCATGTAACTTACACCACATTTTCTTCTTAGGAAGATTAAGCATAAAACTATACCTACGGCATAACCTAATATCGTTGCGGTTATAGAACCATAAACAGGAACAAAGCCTAAATTATGGAAAAGATTAATAAGAGGAACATTTAAGACAAATTTAATTACTACTCCTACTACTAAAGATATTAAAACTTCTTTATAATATTTTAAGACTTGGACAATTGATACTAAGGCTGTATAAGTTGAGATTGTTAAAGCGACAAAGACAAAATATCTAATTATTACGGCTCCATATTCACTATTGTTACCATAGAATACTTCCCAAACTGGATCTGCTAAGAATGATAATCCTAAAGTCATTGGAACTGATATGAATAGTAATACTTGTAAAGTTTGATTTATTTTATGATGAATATCTTTTTTATCTTTTTTAACAGAAGCTGATGTAAGGTTTGGAATTAAACTTACAATAATACCAGTTGAGATAGAAACAATAATCATATTTATCTTATTACCCCAAGTAGAGATTACACTCATAATGTTTTCAGCTTGAGCAGTTGTATAACCAATATCATTTACCATAGTCTTGACAATAGTTGTCATGTCAATAAAGTCATAACATGATTTAAAGACGTCAATCATAATAAAAGGTAGGGCATACCAAAATATTTTTATTAATATTTCTTTCGTTGTAATTACAGGTTCATCGACATCTAGAGCTTTCTCTTGTAATTGCTTTTTGTTATTTCTTACTTTATCTAACAAGTAGAAATAAGCGACTATGGCACCAGCGGTCGCACCGAATACAGCGATACCTACTCCTGTTTGTAAAGACAAGTGAAAAACATTGATAGCAAGGAAACTACCTGCTACTATTACTATTACTCTTGCAAATTGTTCTATTACTTGACTAATTGATGGTGGTGTTATAAATTTATGGCCTTCTAAATAACCTCTATAAATACTTAGAGTTGGTACAATAAGGATAGCGGTAGCGATTACTCTTACCACCATGGTTACATCTGATAAGGTATTACCACCTTCTAAGTCTCCAAGAATAGCTTTGGCAATTGATGGAGCAAAGATGAAAAGAATGATAAAGATAGTAAAGCCCATGATAATGGCAAGTCGTCTACCTAATTTAAAGGCTTTTTCTTTAGCATTATAATAACCTAGGGTTTGATATTCACTAATTATCTTACTAATTGCATTAGGAATACCGGCACAGCTTAAAGATTGAAATAAATTATAGATTGTATAGGCATAACCATATAAGGCTCCACCTTGTCCCCCTATAATGGCATAAAATGGTATTACATAAAGCATACCTAGTATTTTACTACCTACTATTCCAAGGGTTGCGATAAAAGCTCCATTTAAAAAGGAGTTTTGTTTTAATTCTTTATTTTTCTTTGTCTTTGTTTTTGCCATTTTACGTCCTCCAATTTCTTTAAATATAATACCATATTATTGAAAAGTTTTAAAGTAACTTGTATAATTAAAGAAGATAGAGGTGATTTAATGGAACTTAGAGAATTAACAAAAAAAGAGTTTGATGGTTATGCTCTTAATCACCCCTTAGGTAGTTTTCAACAAACAAGTTCTTGGGGGAGATTTATGGAAGGAGATAAATTCCATGCTTATTATGTAGGAGGAGTTGTTAAAGAGAAAATTGTGGGAGCAAGTTTACTTCTTTCTTATGAGAGAAAAAAAGGTAAAGAAAGAATTTTTTATGCTCCTCGTGGTTTTTTAATAGATTACAAGAATGAAGAACTATTAAAAGAATTTACAGAAGAAGTTAAAAAGTTTATTATAGAAAAACATGGTGTTTTCCTTAAAATTGATCCTTATATTTTAGTAAGAGATAGAGATAGTGATGGTAATATTCTAAATGGAGGAGTTGATAATGACTTTGTTGAAATTAATCTTACTAATGCTAATTTTATTAAAGTTAATGATAAAATACAACCTAAATGGCTTAGTAGAATTAATTTAAAAGATAAAACTTTGGAGGATATTTTTAATAACTTTAGTCCTAAAGCAAGACAAACTGTTAGAAGAAATGAAAGACTTGGATTTAAAATACGAGATTTAGATTTAGATAAAATGGATAAATTTTTAAATATTATTGATGAAGAGAGTAAAAAATATAATACTATTGCAACAACGGAAACTTTTTATCTAGATTTAAAACAAGCTTTTGATGGAAATATTCAGTTTAAGGAAGTCTATTTTAAGAAGGAAGAGGTTATTAGTAATATTGAGAAAATGATTTTTGATGTTATTAAAGAAAAGAGAATTAGAATAGATAATTACCATAATTCAAAGATGACAGAAGGGTATTTTATTGATAAAGAATTAGAAGATGAAGAAGAGATAAAAAGATTAGAAAGTTTAAAAGAATATTTTTCTAAATGTAATGATGATGTTAGTATGGGTATTTATATGTTTATAACTACAGGTAATGAAATCGTAGCATTAAATGGTGGTATAGTAGATGAATATAATAAATTAGATGCTTCTTATACACTTCATTATGAAATGATTAAGTATGCAATTGATAACGGTTATAAGTATTATAATTTATATGAAATAGGTGATATTACTGATGCTAATAATAAATTAAAAAACTCATACAACTATAAAAAGAACTTTGGTGGTGAAGTTGTTGAATTAGTTGGAGAGTATGATTTAGTAATTAATCCTAAATATACTGATATGGCAAGAAAATATTTTCCAGAGTATTTAGGTGTTAAAACTATATTTAAGTAATTTTACACATCTGATACTTTGACAATTACATAGAAATATGATATTATGTATTTGTCAAAGAAATTGGCATAAAATAAAAATGAATACATCTATTAGAATAGATGCTTTCATAAAAATAGTTTTTAAGGGCATCTAATTCCTAAAGGAATTAGATGTTATTATTATCTATAGATAAGAGAGATAATAATGAATAGCAAAATAATGATAATTATGAAGAATGATTTTTCTCGTTTATTCATATATCTTGCTCCTTTCTTTTATTTTTATTAATAAAAGAAAGCATCTAATTCCAAATAAATGTATTCATATATAGCATATCATTAAACCCGTATCTTTCATAGTACGGGTTTTCGTAAATATATTATTTGTAACAACTGATGAAGAATTATATTTTTATACATTACAACTCAGTGTTAATTGCATTTTTAATACAATTCCTCATTTGTTTTTTATTCTGTTCTAAGTTCTGCACCACATTTCTTGTTTAATACTTTTAAGATGTGGTTAATCTTCTCATTTATTTGTTCAGATGTCATTGTAGTAGATTCATTAATCATTTTTACTTTTAAGGTAATTGATTTTTTGTCACTAGGTATTTGACTACCTTTATATTCATCAACAAACTCTATTTCTTTAACCATTGATTTTATGCTCTCTTCAATTGTTTTCCATTCAACTTCTTTATCAACTAAAATAGATAAATCCTTTTCAACTAACGGTAACTCTGGTAATCTCTCATATTTATTTGTTCTAGAAGTATAAGCATTCAATTTATCAGAATTGATTTCAAAGATAGCTACATTAGTTCTTTTGATTTTTGAATCAGCCATAGTTTGTACTGACAATAACCCAAAAGATCCTATTATTTCATCATCTTTAGTTACATTTAAATATGCATTGATATCAGCATAATTAGGTTTCTCTTTTTTTTCTAATTTAATATTTTCCATATGACAGTATCTAGCCATATTTTCAATTACACCTTTTGCTTCATAAAATATTTCTTTAGCATTTTTTCCTACTATACATCCAGTTAAATACTTATTTTGAATTGGTAATATTTCATCACTTGAAGATGGCCTATAGTCTCCTTTTTGATAAACTTCAGCTTTTTCAAATAATTTAAATTCATTATAATATCTTAAGTTTTTAGATATTGCCTCTAACATTCCTGGTATTAAAGAAGTTCTTAAATATGCTAAAGACGGAGCTGGTGGTGTTGCTAACTTTAAAGATTTACTTATATCTATTTTGGCAGCATGAATGTATTTTTCATCAATCCATGGATAGGTATAAATTTCATAGAAACCACATCTACTCGATAAATACTCTTCTATTCTCCTATCAAGTAAAACATTATTTTGAATTATAGGGTGTTCAATAGTTATATTTATTGGTTTGGCTTCAAAACTATCAAAAGAAAGTATTCTAGCAATATCTCCCATTACATCATCTTTGATTGTTACATCACCTGTTGATCTCCAAGTAGGAACTATTATATCATATACTCCTTTACTATAGGATAATTCATATCCAAGAGATATTAAAATTTGCTCTATTTTATCTTTTGGTATTTTCTTACCTAATCTTGTGTCTAAAAATTCTTCACTTACTTTTATTTCATTATTTTTAGTTTTGTTAGGATAAACATCGTTATATTTAATTATTTTACTTTCTTTAAATATTTCTTTAATTAATTCTAAGGCTAAACTTAGTCCTTCATCTACTCTCTGTGTATCAATACCTTTCTCATATCTAATAGAAGCATCTGTTTTTTCTGCAAATCTTTTTCCTGTTTTTCTAATTGTATTTGCAGAAAAGTTCGCAATTTCTAAGACAATTCCTTTTGTATCAGGTAAAATAGAATCTTTCTTTCCACCTCTAATGCCTGCTAGAGCCATGGCATCTTTTTCATCGCAAATTACTAAGTCATCTGTTGTAAGCTTAATTGTATTGTTATCAAGCAATAATAATTCTTCATTTTCCTTAGCATTTCTTACTATTATTTTTTCTCCATTAACATGGGTTTTATCAAAAGCATGAAGTGGTTGACCTACTGTCATCATTACATAATTTGTAATATCAACGATAGCATTTATTGGCCTTTGCCCAGTTTTAGATAATAGTGATTTCATCCAGATTGGTGACTCTTTTTCATAAATTCCATCTATTTCTACTGCTACATATCTATTGCATTTAGTTGTATCTTCTATTTTAACATTATACTTTGGTAAATTTTTATCTAATTCATATTTAGATAACTTCTTTAGAGGAACGTTATAAATAGTAGACAATTCTCTTGCAATACCATAATGTCCCCATAAATCTGGTCTATTAGAAAGAGATTTATTATCTATTTCTAATACTGTATCATTCATATCTATTATATTAGCGATAGCATCACCTGGTTTACAATCAATACCTTTTAAATCAATTATTTCAGTTTCACTATCAGCAGGAAAGAAATCATCTAAGTAAACTTCTTCTGCAGCACAAATCATTCCATAAGAAGTCTCACCTCTCATTTTTGTTTCTTTTACTTTTACAGGCTCTCCTTCTCCATGCCAAACTACTTCTGCACCAGGTTTTGATACAACTACATATTCTCCTTCATAGAGATTAGATCCTCCACAGACAATTTGGACAGGTTTGTCTTCGCCAATATCTGTTATACATATTTTTAATCTATCTGCATTTGGATGTTTTTTTACTTCTAAAATTTTCCCTACTACAATGTCATGGTATTTTAATGAGACATCTTCTACATTATCTACTTCAACTGTTCTAAGCGTCATATCATAAGCTATTTGTTTATCAGTTAAATTTTTAGGTAAATCAACGTACTTTTTTATTAAATTTAATGATACTCTCATATTATCTCCTCCTATTTAAATTGTTTTAAAAATCTTAAGTCAGCACTATGGAATAGTCTTACATCATCTACTCCATATCTCATCATTACTAGTCTATCTAATCCTATATTAATATAAAATCCTGTCCATTCATCTGGATTTAATCCAGCTGATTTTAATACATTTGGATGAATTACACCACCTGGCATAACTTCTATCCAACCATTATGGTTACATACTTTACAACCTTTACCACCACAGACTAAACATTCCATATCAATTTCATAGCCTGGCTCTGTGAATGGGAAGAATCCTTCTCTCATTCTTGTGTTTATTTTTCTTCCAAAAACTTTTTCTAAAATAGTTTGAATAAGAACTATTCCTGATGAGAATGATATATCTTTATCAACAATTAAAGCTTCATATTGGAAGAAGGCTCTTTCATGTCTTGCATCAGTTGTTTCATTTCTATATGCTCCTCCTGGATATACAAATCTTGCTGGTGCTCCATGCTTTTGTAAATATCTAACAGAACCTCCAGTTAAATGTGGTCTTAAACATAATCTTTCGGCTCCTTCTTTGTCTTCAGTTCCTTCAAGCCAATATGTATCCATAGATTGACGGGCAGGATGGTCCTTAGCAAAGTTTAAATTATCAAATGCATATTTTTCACTACTAATATCATCTTCACTATAAACTTCAAAACCTAGTGATAAGAAAGCATCATTTAAATCATTTCTCATTTGAGTTATGGGATGAAGTGCTCCTTCATTTACTTTATTTCCTGGTATAGTCAAATCAATGGGTTCTTCCAATACACTCAAAGAAGCGATAAGTTCTTCTTCTTTAAGCTTCAACTTTTCTATAAAAGATGTTTTTATTTCAGTAGTTAACATACCTATTGATTTTTTTTCATCTGATGATAAATCACTCATTGATTTTAAAACTTTTGATAATTCACTCTTTTTACCTGTTAAGTCTTTTCTAACTTGTTCAAGTTCAGTAATGTTCTTTATATTTTCAATTCTTTCTAAACCTTTAGTTTTAATTTCTTCTAATTTTTCTTTCATAAAATCTATCCTTTCTTTTTAATATTAACTTATATTTAACATGATTAATCTAAAATCACTATTAAAGTTGTCTTCCAAATTAGTCACTTCCTTTCATATATTTAATAAATAAAAACGAGCAGTTCATCTATAAAGGACGAATTGCTCGTGGTACCACCTTTGTTTATAGTATTAATACTACCTTATTATAGATTAACGCTCATACACGGTTTGACTCCATCATTGAAATTCATTAAACTTCCTTATCTATTATGGCTCTCAGTCGTCGGCCACAATTTCCTTTTAAGAGTTTGAAATTAACTACTTGGATGACTTCTTCATCAACAATTCCTAGTTTATTATATTATTAAGTTATCCCTTTGTCAAACTTTTTCGCACTTGACACTTTGATAAATATATTGATATATGATGCTATGTGTTTGTCAAAGAAATTAGTATAAAATGAATTTTAAATACATTCATATATAGTATAGCATTAAACACGTATCTTTCATAGTACGGGTTTTCACAAATATATTATTTGCAATCTTATATTCTAAATAAATATTCTGTTAATGCATCATAACATTCGTCTCTTTCTACTAATTCATTATTTTCTCTCATTTAAGACATCAATTAGCTCTTCTTTCATAATATAACTATCTCCTTAAATATAAATTATTGTATATAGTATATCATAAAAATAGATTTAATAGTAAATTATCATAGCAGAAAAACAATATATCTGTTCTTCACCACTAGGAAATGAACTAACAGCATATTTAATATCTACAACTTCTCCATCTAAATCACTTAAAAACTCATTCATAGCCTTTTGTAAATCAGTTTCATCTTCATAGTCAAATATTTTTACTTTCATAGAAATATCACAGCCTTTCTACTCTATTTTAATATACTTTATCCACAAAAAATGTGGAAAAAAAGCAAAGAGAATTATCTTTTTCCACTTTGCTTGTTTAAAACTATTTTACAACGATATTTACTATTTTACCTTTAATAACAATAACCTTAACTATTTCTTTGCCTTCAGTAAATCTTTTTACATTGTCTTGCTCTAAGGCTTTTTCTTTAACTACGTCTTCACTATCATCAACATTTATTGTTATAGTAGCACGAACTTTACCATTAACTTGAACTGCTATTTCTTTTTCTTCTTCTATGAGTTTAGCCTCATCATATGTAGGCCAGTTTTCATAACATAATGGTTCATATCCTAAAGATTCATTTAATTCTTCGGTGATATGAGGAGCCACTGGATTTAATAAAGTTAATAGTAAATGATAATCTTCTTTAGTAATACTATCTAAGTTATCATAAGCATTGGTTAAAATCATTAATGAAGATATATATGTGTTATAACTCATCCTAGAAAGTGATGAATCTATGTCTTTTATTGTCTTATTTTGTAAAACTACTAAAGAATCTGTAAAGCCAGTTTTATCATTAACTTTAGATTTTAAGCGTTCTACTTTATCTAAGAATCTCTTACATCCTCTTAGGGAATCTGTACTCCATGGAACATCTTGAGTATAGTCACCCATAAACATCTCATAAGTTCGAAGAGTATCAGCGCCATATTCTTTTACAATATCATCTGGATTTATGACATTACCTTTACTTTTACTCATCTTTTGATTATCAGGTCCTAAAACCATACCATGACTTACTCTTGTATAAATCATTTCTTTTGATGGAACTAAACCAATATTATATAAGAACTGTACCCAGAATCTAGCATATAGTAAATGTCTTGCTGTATGTTCCATTCCACCATTATACCAATCTACTCGCTTCCAGTATTTCATAGCATCCATTGATGCAAATTCTTTATCATTATGTGCATCCATAAATCTTAAGAAGTACCAACTTGAGCCTGCCCAGTTAGGCATTGTATCAGTCTCACGTTTAGCAGGGCCACCACATTTTGGACAAGTTGTATTAACCCATTCTGTTATTTTAGCAAGAGGAGACTCTCCTGTATCAGTTGGTTCATACTCGGCAACATCTGGAAGTAATAAAGGTAAGTCTTTTTCGTCCATAGGCTGCCATCCACATTTTTCACAATATATCATTGGTATTGGTTCTCCCCAGAATCTTTGTCTTGAGAAAATCCAGTCTT
>CAMMBX010000008.1 GCA_946494345.1 uncultured Mycoplasmatota bacterium
TTTCGCACCGCCTCCGTCCGACAACTGTCCGGAACGCACAAAGATAGCCCTTCAGATTTCTTTGCTATTATCTGATATAGTCTGATAATTTAATAAGACATAGTCAATGGTTGCATTAGATAGTAATTCTTCTAATTCTAATTTTAAACTATTCACACTTTCTATTCTCTTACTCTTATCTAAACTTTCTAACTTTCTTCTTACAAGTCTTGATATCTCATCTTCTTCTCTTACAAGTCTATCATACCAAGTTTTATTGTTATCTCTTTCAGCTTCTTTCTTATATTCTAATAGGGCTTCGTAGATGTTTTTTTCATTATTATCTTTACATAAGATATCATAATTCGGTCCTAAAGCATCAATTAGAGTGGCTGTATTTCCTTGATATACTTCACTAGCAAGAGCAGTATGAATAATACTATCGCCATCATTATCTTTGATATTAACATCAAAATTATAGTTTTTGGCAATAGAGATTAACTTTAGTATAAATTCTGTGGTATATGAATAATCTTTTTCATTATCAGTATACCCATAAAGTGCTAAATGAATAAAACTGTAACCTGTATCTTTGCCTTTTAAGTTAGCATCAACGCCACATTCTAATAAAACTTCTATAAACTTTACAACTTTATTTTCTTCAAATTTATTTTGAACTGCAGCGTGCAATAGTCCTCCATAATTATTTGTTTCTTTTATATTTTTAAAATGTTTTTTGACATTTTCAGGTGTAATCTCATTTAGTTGATATTTTTTAAAAAACTCATTAACTCTTTTATTTATATCTGTTTCCAAAGCAATCACTCCTTGTACTTGTAAATCGTCTATATACTACCATAACTTATATTTTTTAGCAATTAAAAAAGCCATTACTGGCTACTTTACTCTACTAGGATTCATCATTTTAGTAAATATTCTTCTTTTTTTCAATAGATTTATCAAGTCTTTGAGTAATATTATCATATCTTTTTACTGTTTCATTTTCTAATAATGCTGCTTGTTCATTTCTTAACTTGATTCTAATTTAAGACGATTTATTAAATTCCTGTTTTTTTGATTTTAGTTCTTCATCTGTCATAATTAAAACCACCTACTTATAGTATGCTTTATCTAACTATCTAAATCAAGTTATTTCCTGTCATTTCGTCTGGTTTTTCTATATCCATATATTTTAGTATTGTAGGAGCGATATCTCCTAGTTTACCTGTTTTTATTTCTTTAATGTTATGGTCTGTAATAATAAATGGAACAGGACTAGTTGTATGGGCAGTTATAACTTCTCCTTTATCGTCTTCCATTATTTCAGAATTACCATGGTCTGCTGTTATAAACATTGTAAAGTCTTTTTCTTTACTTGCTTCATATAGTCTTCCTATATTTTCATTAACTGCCTTTACCGCTTCTACCACTTTATCAAATTTACCAGTATGTCCTACCATATCGCAGTTAGCAAAGTTTAGAATGATTAAATCGTATTTATCCATTACTTCTATTAGTTTATCTGTTACTTCATAAGCACTCATAGCAGGATACATATCATAGGTTACAACATCTTTTCTTGGAACGATTATTTTATCGGTATTAGGAATATCTTTTTCTTCTCCTCCATCAAAGAAGTAAGTAACATGTGGATATTTACTAGCTTCTGCTATTCTTAATATTTTTAGACCTTTTGATGCAGCATACTCTCCTAAGGTATTACTTAAGTGCATTGGTGGAAAAGCAGGTGTAGCGATAACAGTATGTTCTGGGGTCATCATCGTAACTAGATTTACATTTTTAAAGTCAACTCTTGGGAATTCTTTAAAGTCTTTATTAGTAAGAGCGGTGAATGTTTGGGTAATACGGTCTGGCCTAAAGTTAAGCATTACCATACCATCATTTTCTTTAAGGGTTCCATCATCTATTAATTTAGCAGGAACAATGAACTCATCAAAGATATTTTTCTTATAAGACTCTTCTATATAATCTTTATATGAATCTATTTTAGGGCCCTCTCCATGTACTAATAAATCATAATATTTCTTTGTAACATTCCACATTCTTTCTCTATCCATAGAATAATATCTTCCAGAAATATCTGCTAACTTACCAAAGCCTACTTCATTTAGTTTATTAGTTAATTCATCTAGGAATTTAAGAGCAACATCTGGAAGTGTATCTCTACCATCTAGAAAAGCATGAACATAGACATTATGAAAGTTTTCTTTTTTACATAAGTCTAACATGGCAAAGAAGTGATTAATATGAGAATGAACTCCTCCATCACTTAATAAGCCGAATAAATGAAGGCTTGAATTATTTTCTTTACAGTGATTTATTATATCTAGCAAAACTTCATTTTTAAAGAAACTACCATCTTCTATAGCATGATTAATTTGCATAAGAGGTTGGTCTACAACACGTCCTGCTCCTATATTTAAATGTCCTACTTCACTATTACCCATTTGGCCAGCAGGAAGTCCTACTGCTTCACCACTTGCTTTTAAAGTAGTATGAGGATATTCCTTCCATAAATTTATAATATTTTCTGGGTTAGCAGCGATTATAGCATTACCTTTCTTTTCTTCTCTATAACCAAAACCATCTATTATTGTTAATAATACTTTTTTCATTTGCTTTTTCCTCCTCTTTCTTTTTGATATCTACTAAAATATTTATCTAAATTCTTACTACAATCTATTATATCGTTATTAGTAATTCCCCATCTACTATAATCAGGCATTGCACCTTTAGGAAATCTTGTATCCAATATTTCTTTATATTCTTTTAAGCCTTCTTCCTCATTATCTAATATTTTATTAGCAATAATTAAAGCTATTAAATAATTTTTAACTACTAATAAATAGTTCATTACATCTATACCTTTATTACTAATATTATCAAACTCTAACTTTTTAATTTGTGCTAATGAAAAATTTCTTATATCAAGATTATGAGAACAAAGTATGGCAGCTAATGATATATTTACAATACCACTAAGAGCATTTATGTTATTTTCTTTAATAGAATAACATATTTGCATAGCATAACTTGGTACTTCTTGACTTAAAGGATAACAATTCATAAAATGACCATTTCTTTTCATATCTATTGCATGAATTATCTCATGTAATAAAAGTTCTGGCATACTATAGCAAGAGGCAATGTATGATTCACGAAAAGTAGAAAGATTATAGGTCTGTCCTAATTTCATCTCTTCAAAATAATCATTAAATAAAATATGATCTTTCTTTTCTAAAATGGAAAATATTTCTTTTTTTAATTCTTCATCAGATAATTTTTCAGTAAAACTTATAACATCATTTATACATTCTTGCTCGTCTTTTGCTATTTTTCTATTACCATTATTAATAATATTAGTAGAGTGCAATACTATATTTTTACAAAGAGAAAAACAAAACCTTAAATCTTCTTTTATACTATCAAAAGTTATTACTTCTATGTCTTTATAGTTTTTTCTTTCTTTATTCAAAGATAATTTTTGTTTATATAACATTGGATTATTATATATTGTTAAGTTTCTTCCTTTTAATAGCTCTATCATTCCTATTAATATTTCTCTATCTTTGAAAATGTAATATTTGATATTTTCATCTTTTGTATTTCTAGATAGTTCATTTAAGTACTTTAACTTTGCTTCTAAATCTTTCTTATTCCACATATTAAGCACTGCTTTCTAATATAGCTGTTCATTTAAACAGAATATTGCATATATAGGTAGATACCTAACATTTTTCTTTGTTGAAAAGTTACTTTCTGTAATACGATAGGCATCTGTTACAATATATTTTTTCATGAATACTGATAGACTCTTTACTTTAGAACCTTGTTTAGTAGCAAGTTCTATAGGGATTATTTTACCCATTCTATTTTGAATAACAAAGTTTACTTCGGCTTTTCCTTCTGACTGATAATAGTATAGAGAATAACCTGATTCTACTAAAGTATGAGCGATATGATTTTCATATAGGGCTTGCTTAACATTTTCATCTACTCTTAATCTATCTTTAGTTAAGTTATATCTCATACTTAAAAGTCCATCATCTGGTAAATATAATTTAAAACTATCAAGTTCTCTACAACTAGATAAAGGAGACTTTGCTACTCTTATTTTGTATGAACGATAGACTAATTGATTAGTTACTAAAAAGTTAATAGAGTTTTCAAATTCTTTAGCACGTCTACCATACCCTAAGACCCCATACTGGAATTTTTTATTATCTTTTTCTAGTTGTTTAGGAATACTTTCCATTACTTCAATACCACGTTCTATATCGATTAGGTTTTTACTATTAAGTAGTTCACTTTTATTTATATCAAAGACTCTTTCTTTAATACTATCTAGGTATCCATAGTGCTTATTAGTTGCAAAAGCTTCTACTACTTCTGGAAGTCCTCCAGTTATTAAATAATCATAAAAATAATCTAGGGCTTTAGTATGAACACTACAACTTCTATGATTATCATAAGCATATCTTATCTTCTCTGCTACTTCTTTTTCTCCTATAGCCCATAAGAACTCTTCATAATCCATTTCAGTCATAATTTTATATTGGAATTCTTCTCCTCTAAACTTTAATAGAGAATCTCTACTAGATGTTATAGCGATAACATGATAATCATTTTTATCATAACCAAATAGCTTTATTCCTTTAATAATCTCTTCATCTGTAACATTATCAAAGATTAATAAGGTATCATTTTTAACAATAGGAACTTCTGATATTATACTTAAAGCTTCTGCTAATCTTGTAATAGACCTTTCTTTTTTAAACAAGTCTTTTAAAATAGTATTATGGTCAGTATTAAAGTAAGCGACATATTGATAGTTAGTTTTACCAAAGTCTAATGCTGTATAAGTCTTTCCTACTTGTCTTGTTCCAATGATTAATAATGGTTTTCTTATTAAGTCTGTTTTCCATTTCAATAAGAATTTATTAATTTTTCGTTCCATTTAGTGTAGTCACCTCCCACATCTTCTAATATAAGTATATATTTATTCTTTTGTTTAGTCAATATTTTTGCAAAAATAAAAAGACTACTACTGCTCGTCTTAATAGTTTTTACTGCCTAATTGCATCTTGATGAAATTCAAGACGAAGTTTATCTGCGACTGTGACAATAAATTCTGAATTAGTTGGTTTAGCTTTATCAATATCAACACTATGTCCAAAGATATCTTCCATTAACTGCCAATTACCTCTATTCCAACTTACTTCAATAGCATGTCTTATGGCACGTTCTACACGAGAGACAGTTGTATCAAACTTCTCTGCTATATCAGGATATAGTTCTTTAGTAATTCCACCTATTACTTCGGGATGTTCATATAGAACGGTAATACCTTCTCTTATATATTGATAGCCTTTAATATGTGAGGGAACACCTAACTCATGTAATATCTTTGTTATTGATACTTGTAAGTTATTATATTTCATATCAATAGTTTTCTTATCATAATCATTTTTACTACTACACTCTAATATTCTCTTTTCTAACTCAGTTAATTCAAAAGGTTTCAAGATAAAATAACTAATACCTAATTCACTAGCTTCTCTTATAACTTCTTGAGTATTAAAAGAGGTCAAAACTATTACTTTCTTATCTAGTTTCTTTTCTTTCATATCTTTTAGAACACTCATACCATCTTTATTAGGCATAATAAGGTCTAGAACAATTACATCATAATCCTCTTGATTATTTTCTATTAGGTTTAATCCTTCTACTCCATCATTTGCAGTTAAAGTAACTTCTATTTCTTTATTATCTTTAAAGTACTCCTTCACCATTTTAACTAGTTCAATATTATCATCAATCATTAATACGTTGGTCTTTTTCATTTTCTCTCCTTCCATATACTACCACGCATCTTAATTATATAACAGAAAGATAAATAGTTAAAGAGTAAAAAAAGAGAGAATTTGTCGAAAAAGAAAAAAGTTTTAATCCTTTTTAATTAAAACTTTACCATATTCATCTCTTTCTAAAGTTGGAAGAGATGCAGAAATAGTATACATTTTATCTTCTTTTGAAGGTTCAAAGGCATACCCATCTTTTTCTACAATTTCTTGTAGATAAGATTTGCGATAGAAAATATACTCATCTTCTTCTTTCATAAAGTATAAAATAGGGTCTCTACTATTTTTTAAGAATTGCATAGAATTATCTAGCTTTATTCTATTTAAGTTTAGGGATTCTAATTGATTAAATAGTTTTTCATATAATTCAGAATAGTGAATATCATTTGCATAGTCAATTGTTATTCCTAAGTCAGTAAACAAGTTATTGTTAGCACTATTTTCTATATCAGGTGTAATTACTTCTACATATAATTCAGTAGCTCCCTTTTTTAGAAATTCCTCAACCTTTTCTATTTCTTTACTTACCTCTTCTATCGCTTTTTCTCTAATTTTTACTGTTTCTTCTTTATTTGGCATAATTATCACGTATAATCTAATTATGTGATTTTTTCACATATATTAGAAACTCCTTTCTTTAAAAATTTATATTACAACCAATTGGAGTTATAATATTTAAGCACTGTGGATTTGTACCTATAATTTTACTTCTTGACTGGTTGGAAGTGACAACTACCACAGGCTTTTATTTTTATTGGTAATTAGTTAGTTAACGCATTATGACGTTTTATACCCTACGTGAATACATAAATAAAAGTCTTGTGTAAAACATACAGTGCACTTCCTTAGCTTACTATTGTAACTTATCAAGAAACTCTTGTAAAGAAGGGAGTTTTAGAGATATTCCTCCTAATAGAAAGCCATCTATATTTTTAACTTGTTTTAATTCATAAATATTATTTTCATTGGCACTACCGCCATATAATACTTTTTTATGATATGTTTCTTTTAACATAGTAGTTACTTTTTCAATATCTAGATTTGTAGGAACGATACCTGTACCTATGGCAAAAATAGGTTCATAGGCTATGATAAAGTCTTTAGATTTATCTATATCACTTAGTAGATAATCCATATCTTTTTTTATTTTTTCAACATATTCTCCACTTTCATGTTCTTCTAAAGTATCCCCTATACAGATAATTGGTATTAAGTCATTAGAGAAAGCTTGTTCTAATTTTTGTTTACTTATCTCAAGATTTTCATTCATCTTAGTAGTTCTTTCGCTATGGTTAATTAAGGTGTAAACTGCACCCAATGACTTAATGGCTTTTGCAGTAACTTCTCCTGTATAAGCACCCATTGTTTTACTACTTACATCTTGTGAAGCATAGGTTATGTTATTAGGTATTAATGGTAAGTAACAAACACTTGGTATTAAAATCATTTCATGATTGTATGTATTTAATTTTTTATAATCTTCTAAGTACTTTATTATTTCTTCTTTTGTAAAATTACTCTTGTGATTTAAGGCTACGATCATTTTTCTTGGCTCCTTTTAAAACATTTTTTATTTTATCCACAAACACAGTGGTCAATGGTTGCTTTTTATTATGTTTAGTTATAGCAACTTTATAAACTTCTAAGACAGAGTCGGCAAAACTAGATATGGAATACTTTTTTATAGAACCTTCAGCTTTATCTGTTAAGTTCTCTAATTCTAATTTATTAGTAGCAAGTTCTTCAACTATTTTTAAACATTCTTTTTTATTTTTAAAAATTCTGCCATTAAAGTTATCTATAACAGCACTTTTAAAAGCATCATCTTCAATACAAATTACAGGTAAAGAGGCTGCTAAAGCTTCTATTACTGTTAATCCTTGTGTTTCAGTAGTAGATGCGGTTATAAAAGCATTAGCAATGTGGTAATAACTAGGCATATCATCCCAAGCTACTTTGCCTGTAAATTTTATTCTGTCAGTAAGATTTCTCTTTTCTACTTCTTTTTTATACTTTTCCTCATCTGGCCCATAACCAACTATTAGTAGCTTAATATTCTTATTTTTAGTCTTTTCGATAATATCAAAAAGAAATGGGACATTTTTCTCCTGAGCAAGGCGTCCTACAAAGAGCATAACAAAGTCTTTTCTTTTATAACCTAAATTATGTCTTAATTTTAATACTTTTAGTTTATCACTATTCTCTTTATAAAATCTTGAAGCTTCAATCCCTGTTGGAACAATATAGATATCTTTATCATAATGATATTCATCTCTAAATAAATGATATGTTTTTACTGTTGGAACAATAAAGGCATCAGCAGTATTATCACAGTAGAATTTACTTATATATTCAACAGCTTTCTTGCAGCCCATGTCAAAGTATTTTATATTTCTTGAAACATACCAAGTATAGTCTTTATACATTGTATGATAGGTGTGAACTAGAGGAATGTTATATTGTTTAGCAAATAATCTTGCAAATATTCCCATACTAAGTTCTGTATGTGAATGTATTATTTCTAAGTTCCACGACTTTATTTTATTTATTACTTTTAAAGGATAGATACTTGACATTCTATAATCATAAATTCCTAAAGGTATGCCAGGAATACGTAATATTCTCTGTTCTTCATCGTAATCATAAGTCTTAGCATCTTGACCAACGGTAACAACATAAACTGTATGGCCTTTTTGTTCTAAGGCTTTTTTTAGAGTTTCGACACTAGTCACGACACCATTAACTGATGGTACATAAGCATCTGTAAATAAGCCTATTCGCATTTTACGAATTTCACTCATAAAATCTCCTCCTTTAGTAATAGTTTATTTTTCAGGAATATTTTTTAGGCCTGGTAATTCCTTTCCTTCTAAGTATTCCAAAGTAGCTCCTCCACCTGTTGAGATATGATATAGTTTATCCGTTACGTTACAAGATGAGGCAGCAGCGACAATATCTCCTCCGCCAAGAACGGTTTTAGCATTTATTTCTGTTAAGTAAGTTAAAACATCATCTGTGCCTTTAACATAATTTTTAAATTCATAAACTCCTAGTGGTCCATTCCACATAATGGTTTTAGCACTTGCTAAATTGTTCTTAAAGATATTAACAGTATTGGGACCAATATCTAAGCCCATTTCATTATCAGTTAGCTCTGTTATATCTTTAACAGAACCTTTGGTATCCTCATATTTATCATTACAAACAACATCTACTGGTAAAATTATTTTATTTTCATTCTCTTTTAATATTTTTTTACAGAAGTCAAGGGCTTCTTCATCTAATAGAGAGTTACCTATATTATAGCCTTCTGCTTTTAAGAAGGTGAAAGCCATGCCTCCACCAATTAGGATTTTATCACATTTAGGTAGTAAGTTTTCAATAAGTCCTATCTTATCACTTACTTTAGCACCTCCTAATATTATCATAAATGGTCTATCAGGATTAAAAAGATAAGATAAAGCATTTAACTCTTTTTCCACAAGTAATCCGACACAACTAGGTAGATATGTACTTATACCAACATTTGAAGCATGAGCACGGTGAAGAGTACCAAAGGCATCGTTAATAAAGATATCTCCTAAACTGGCCCAATATTTTGCAAGTTCCATATCACAACCACTTTCTTTTTTACCATCTAAATCTTCATAACGAGTATTTTGCATTAAGATGATATCTTTATCTTTCATATTAGAGACAGCTTGTTCTAATTCTTCTCCTCTTGTGGCATTTACAAAGGTAACAGTTTTCCCTAATAGTTCACTTAGTCTTGTTGCAACAACACTAAGGTCATTCTTAGTTTTATCTTCTTCTGTTTTTACACGTCCTAAGTGAGACATTAAGATTATTTTAGCATTATGTTCTAAACAGTATTTAATAGTAGGTAAACTCTTTACTATTCTTGTGTCATCAGTAATCTTACCATCTTTTATTGGAACATTAAAATCACATCTAATTATTACTTTTTTATTATCAATATTTAAATCTTTAACAGTTTTCTTCATATATAATCCTCCTAGTAATATTGTAGTATTTTTCTTATATTTTTTCAATGTTTCTTACATTTATAACACTATTGTAATGTCAAAAGAAAAAAAGAGCTTTAGCTCTTATAGATTGGCAACGTATTTCGCTACTCTTACATATTGAGCAGTATAACTCATTTCATTATCATACCATGCTACTACTTTAACTAGTTGTTCTCCATCTACTTCACTAATTGAAGTTAGCAAGCTATCAACTAGACTACCATAGTGCATGCCAATTGTATCACTTGAAACAATAGGGTCAGTTGTATATCCTAATGTTTCATTAGTATTATTTTTAAGTGTTTCATTAATTTCCTCTACAGTTGTATTTTTATTTAGTTTTAATACTAAGTCGACAACTGAACCTGTAGTTACAGGAACTCGCATAGCAGTACCTTCCATTCTACCTTCAAGATTAGGTAGTACTTTACCAATAGCTGATGCTGCTCCAGTTGATGCTGGAACAATATTAGCAGCACTTGCTCTACCACGACGAGCATAGATTCCTTTTTTATGAGCAACGTCTAATGTAGCTTGGTCATTTGTATAAGCATGTACTGTTGTCATATATCCTTGTTTAATACCAAAGTTATCATCTAATACTTTTAGAACTGGGGCTAGACAGTTTGTTGTACAGCTAGCAGCAGAGATGATTTTTTCAGTTCCATCTAATATGTCATGGTTAACATTATAAACGATAGTTTTAACATCTCCTTTAGCAGGTGCAGAGATAATAACTTTTTTAGCACCAGCATTGATATGAGCCATCGCTTTCTCTTCACTAGTAAACTTACCAGTACATTCTAAAACGATATCAATATCTAAATCTTTCCAAGGTAGTAGATTAGGGTCTGTTTCAGCATAGACTTTAATCTTCTTATCTCCTACTATTATATTATCTCCTTCAAAAGATATATCATCTGTTCTATATCTTCTATGTGATGTGTCATATTTAAGTAAGTAAGCAAGTTGTTCTGCATCTGTTAAATCATTAATAGCCACTACTTCCATTTCTGGATCATTATCTAATAATCTAAATGCTAATCTTCCTATTCTTCCAAACCCATTAATTGCAACTTTTTTCATTATTCTTCCTCCTCTTCATCTCTTGGTACAAACATACCATCTTCTTTCTCCACAGTTTTTATAGGAGAATCTTTTTCTATTCCATTATTATAGGCTAAAACCATAATGGCAATTAGAATAACAGCAAATATTCCTATAAATATTAGCATAGTACTCATGCCAAATCCCCTATTATTTAGTTTAACCACTTTATCACCTTCTTATTAAATTATTTCCACAGCTGCAAATTTATTGATGATCTCTTGATATATTTGATACCAAGAATAAACTCTAATAACATTTTTACCTGTACAATTCTGATTATATGGGGCATCAAAAACCATAACAGGAATGATTTTAGATATATCATTAACATTACTTTCTTTATCTTCAATCATTAAATCAAGGCCAATGCTTAAGCATTTTTCTCTTTTGTTACTAGTATTAATTACTAGCTCATCATATTCAACGTTATATTTATCTAGCCAAGCTTTAACGTAGTAATCTATCATACCACTATATTGGTTGTTTAAGTATTGATTATCTCGTGCTGATAATATTATTATTTTATGACCATCTTTACGAAGTCTATGAATAACTTCACTGGCATAGGGCCTTATTGGAATAGCAATTAATAAATCAAAAATATATTGTCTCCAAAACTCTATATTCTCTTCGCTTGTTAAATGAAACTGGTCTTCCATATAATAGCCTTTAGGATTAAAACCACGGTTTATATTTTGTTCTAAGCAAAACTTGGAACCACATGCAAAATGCCATTCTGCTACATCATTTAATACGCCATCTAAATCAACACCTATACGCATTTTAACCAATCCCTTCTTTTATTATTTTAACAAATGTAATAAAAAAAAGGAATAGTGTTTATAAAATTTGACACTATTCCATAAATTCATCTTCTAATTTTTCTAAAGGCTCTTCATCAGAGAACTCATCTTCTAAGGTATATTCTATATCACGGTACTTTTTAAGACCAGTTCCTGCTGGTATTAATTTACCAATTAGAACATTTTCTTTTAATCCTTCAAGATGGTCTACTTTACCATGAATAGCGGCATCAGTTAAGATTCTTGTTGTCTCTTGGAATGATGCTGCTGATAAGAAGGAATCTGTTTCTAGAGATGCTTTAGTAATACCAAGTAATACTGGACGACCTGTAGCAGGACGTTTACCACTGATTATTACTTCTTTATTACCTTCTGTGAATTCTCTAAAGTTTACAAGAGATCCTGGTAAGAATTTAGTATCTCCGCCTTCAATGATTCTAATCTTAGAAATCATACGACGAGCGATAATTTCAATATGTTTATCAGCAATATCAACACCTTGAGAACGATAAGTATTTTGTACTTCTTTTAAGATGTATTCTTGAGTTGTAATTGGATCTGTTACATCAAGTAATTCTTTAGGTGAGATAGCTCCTTCAGTTAATTTATCACCACAACTTACAGTATCACCTTTTTCAACACAAAGTTTAGCACCATAGTTAGTTGTATGTTCTTTAGTTTCTACTTTGTTAGTAATACTAATCTTATATTTACCGTGGTCTTCAGCGATTTTAGTAACTTTACCATCAATTTCGGCGATAGTTGCTTTACCTTTAGGGTTACGTGCTTCGAATAACTCTTGAACACGTGGAAGACCTTGAGTAATATCTTCACCACCGGCAACTCCTCCTGTATGGAAGGTACGCATTGTTAATTGAGTACCAGGTTCACCGATTGATTGAGCAGCCATAACTCCAACTGCTTCACCAATTTCAACAATGTTTCCTGTAGCAAGGTTTTTACCATAACATTTACGACAAACACCTTTTTCAGTATTACATGTTAAAATTGATCTAATTTCTACTTCTTCTATTCCAGCAGCGATTATTTTATCGGCTAAAGCTTCTGTAATATATTCATCTTTATCAACTATTACTTCTTTAGTTTCAGGATTAATTACTTTCTTGCTAGCAAAACGTCCTACGATACGGTCATATAAGCTTTCGATAACAGCACCTGTTTTTTCGTTAACAAAGTCACGAGCAACGATACCTTCTTCAGTTCCACAATCCTCTTCTTTCACGATGATATCTTGAGATACATCAACTAAACGACGAGTTAGGTAACCAGAATCTGCTGTTTTTAAAGCTGTATCGGCACTACCTTTTCTAGCAGAGTGAGTTGATAAGAAGAATTCTGATACGGATAGTCCCTCTTTAAAGTTAGATGTTACTGGTATTTCAATTGGGTCTCCATTTGGTTTTTGCATTAGTCCACGCATACCAGCAACTTGAGTGAACTGAGAAATACTACCACGTGCTTTAGAGTGCATCATAATGAAGATTGGGTTATCTACTTGTTTTTCAGAGATTTCTTCAAGTTCAGCTTGAACTTTATCTTTAACTCCATACCAAGTTTCAATAACTTTTTCGTGACGTTCTTCTTCAGTAATTAAACCACGAGTATATTGTTTATTAATTTTATTAACTAAAGCTTGTCCTTCATCAATATATTCTTGTTTATGTTCACTTGTTGCAACATCACTCATTGAGATTGTAATACCTGCGATTGTTGAGTAATAGAAACCTAAGTCTTTCATCTTATCAAGCATTTCTGATGTTTCTGTTGTTTTATAACGTTTAAATACTTGGTCTATTACTTTTTCTAGGGTTCCTTTAGCGAAAGGTTTAACTAGAGGCATTTTACTAATTTCTTCTTTGATATTAGCACCTTTAGGTAAGAAATACTTATTAGGAGTAATATTTTGAATATTATCATCTGTTGGTTCATTAATATATGGGAATGAATCTGGTAAGATTTCATTGAATTTAATTTTACCAACTGTTGTAATTAAGTATTTACCTTTTTGAGATGAAGTAAATAGTTTATATTTAAATGAGTCTACAGGAACGGCTATTCTTGTATGAAGAGTTATCTCACGTCTTTCATAAGCCATTAGGGCTTCATTAGCATTTTTGAAGACTCTTCCTTCACCATCTTCTCCAGCTTTTTCCATAGTTATATAGTAGTTACCTAAAACCATGTCTTGGGCTGGAGTAACGATTGGTTTACCATCAGATGGTTTCAAAATGTTTCCTGAACCTAACATTAGAGTTCTTGCCTCTGCTTGAGCTTCTTCTGATAGTGGTACATGGACAGCCATTTGGTCACCATCGAAGTCAGCATTGAAAGCAGGACAAACTAATGGGTGTAGTCTTATCGCTTTACCACCAACAAGAATTGGTTCAAATGCTTGGATACCTAATCTATGTAGTGTTGGGGCACGGTTTAATAGGACAGGATGTTCTTTAATTACATCTTCTACAATATCCCAAACTACTGGGTCTCTATTTTCAATAAGGCGTTTAGCAGCTTTGATATTATGGGCAATATCACGTTCTACTAAGCCATGAATAACATGTGGTTTAAATAGTTCTAGAGCCATTTCTTTTGGAATACCACATTGATACATCTTAAGTGATGGTCCAACAACGATAACTGAACGACCTGAATAGTCAACACGTTTACCTAATAGGTTTTGACGGAAACGTCCTTGTTTACCTTTTAACATGCTTGAAAGTGATTTCAAAGCACGATTTCCGGCACCTGTTACACTTCTACCACGACGTCCATTATCGAATAGAGCATCAACTGCTTCTTGTAACATACGTTTTTCATTTTGAATGATGATACCAGGAGCGCCTAAATCTATTAGTTTCTTTAAACGATTATTACGGTTAATAACACGACGATATAAATCATTTAAATCACTAGTAGCAAAACGTCCACCATCTAGTTGAATCATTGGACGAAGTTCAGGTGGTATTACTGGAATACAATCTAAAATCATCCATTCTGGTTTTTGATTAGAACGGTAGAAAGCATCAAGTACATCTAGTCTTTTTAATAGTCTAGTTCTCTTTTGCCCTTGAGCAGTTTCTAGTTCTTTATTAATTTCATCAATATCATGTTTTAAATCTACTTTCTTAAGTAGTTCTTTAATCGCTTCAGCACCCATACCTACTTTGAAACCGTTACCATATTTTTCATAATAGGCACGATATTCTTTTTCAGATAGAGTTTGTTTATTTTCAAGTGGAGCATTTCCTTTATCAATTACAACATAACTAACAAAGTATAATACTTCTTCAAGGTCTCTTGGGCTCATATCAAGAACAAGTCCCATTCTTGAAGGTACTCCTTTAAAGAACCAGATATGAGAGACAGGACTAGCAAGTTCAATATGTCCCATTCTCTCACGTCTTACTTTAGATTTTGTTACTTCAACACCACAACGGTCACATACAATATTTTTGTAACGAACTCTTTTATATTTTCCACAAGCACATTCATAATCTTTAGTTGGTCCAAAGATTTTTTCACAGAATAAGCCATCACGTTCTGGACGAAGAGTACGATAGTTAATTGTTTCTGGTTTTTTTACTTCACCATAACTCCATTCACGAATTTTTTCAGGAGAAGCGATACCAATTCTAATGGCATCAAACTTATTTACTTCTATCATTATTCCTCATCTCCTTTGCTTAATTCGTTTTCTACATCTATTATATTTTCTTCATTAGACTCTGTTTCTGTACTTTCAGTTTCCTCTTCACTAGGTGTTTCTTTCTTTGGTTCCACATTTATTTTAGTTATATTTACTTCTTCATTTAATGGCTCTCCTGTATCATCATCGTTTTCTTCTATTTGTTTTAATCCTAATGCTTCTCCATCTTCATTAATAATTGAAATATCAAGTCCTAAAGCTTGGAACTCTTTCATTAATACTCTAAATGATTCTGGAACCCCTGCTCTATTAACTTCTTCTCCTTTAACGATGGCTTCATAGACTTTGACACGTCCAACAACATCATCGGATTTAACAGTCATCATTTCTTGAAGAGTATAAGCAGCACCATAAGCATATAGAGCCCAAACTTCCATTTCTCCAAATCTTTGACCACCGAACTGAGCTTTACCTCCAAGTGGTTGTTGTGTTACTAAGGAGTAAGGTCCTGTACTTCTAGCATGTAGTTTATCATCTACCATGTGGTGTAGTTTAATCATGTACATTACACCAACAGAGATACGGTTGTCAAATGGTTCACCAGTACGTCCATCATATAGAACAGTTTTACCATCAGGGTCCATTCCAGCTTCGGCCATAATTTCTTCAATATCATCGATATGAGCACCATCGAAGACTGGTGTTGCGATATGTACACCTAACTTCTTAGCAGCCATACCCATATGTAATTCGAGGATTTGTCCTAAGTTCATACGAGATGGAACACCTTGTGGGTTAAGCATAATATCTACGGGACGTCCATCTGGTAAGTAAGGCATATCTTCTTGAGGTAAGATTAGGGAAATAACACCTTTATTACCATGACGACCTGACATTTTATCTCCTACTTGAATTTTACGTTTTTGAATGATATAAACTCTTATTACTTTAGAGACACCTGCTGGTAATTCGTCATTATCTTTACGAGAGTAAATCTTAATATCATGAACAATACCATCTCCTCCATGTGGTACACGAAGGGAAGTATCTCTAACTTCACGAGTCTTTTCACCAAATATAGCATGTAATAGTTTCTCTTCACTAGATAACTCAGCCATTCCTTTAGGAGTTACTTTACCAACTAAGATATCTCCTTCTTTAACTTCAGTACCAATTGTAACGATACCATTTTCATCAAGGTTTTTCTTAGCTTCTTCACTAACATTTGGAATATCACGAGTAATTTCTTCTGGTCCTAGTTTAGTTTCACGACATTGCATCTCATAATCTTCTAGGTGAAGTGATGTATATTTATCATCTTTAACTAGGTTTTCATTAAGGATTACGGCATCCTCATAGTTATATCCATTGAAAGTCATGAAAGCGACTACAACATTTTTACCTAAAGCAAGTTCTCCTTGATCACAACTATTACCATCAGCGATAATATCACCCATCTTAACTTTGTCTCCTGCTCTAACAATTGGTCTTTGATGTGAACAAATACTAGAGTTTGCAAGTTCAAAGTTAGCAAGGTAATATGTATCTTTACCTTTAGCATTAGCGATAATGATTTTCTTAGCATCTACATAGTCAACAATACCATCAGCTTTAGCGATAACACATACTCCTGAGTCTTTAGCAGCGATATGTTCAACACCTGTTCCAATGAATGGAGCTTCTGTTTTTAATAATGGCATAGCTTGACGTTGCATGTTAGCACCCATCAAAGCACGAGTTGCATCATCATGCTCTAGGAATGGAATACAACTTGTTGTTACTGATACAACTTGTTGAGGTGATACATCGATGTAATCTACTTGTTCAGGTTTAGCAAGAATGTTTTCATCTCTAAATCTTGCAGCGACTGTTTTATCAATAATGACATTATCTTCATTAGTATTAACTGTTGATTGAGAGATGATATAGTCTTGTTCTTCATCTGCTGTTAAATAAACTACTTCATCTGTAATCTTACAGTTTTCTACTTTACGATATGGAGTCATAATAAATCCATATTCATCTATTTTAGCATAACTTGCTAATGATGTTATAAGTCCAATGTTTTGTCCTTCTGGTGACTCGATAGGACAAATTCTACCATAGTGAGAAGCATTAACGTCACGTACTTCTACACCTGCTCTATCACGAGATAATCCACCTGGTCCTAAAGCTGACAAACGACGTTTGTTAGTAAGTTCAGCGATAGGGTTAGTTTGGTCCATGAATTGTGATAATTGAGATGAACCAAAAAATTCTTTCATAGCAGCGGTAACTGGTCTAATGTTGATTAATGTCTTAGGAGTTACTTCTTCCATCTCTTGAGTAGTCATTCGCTCACGAATAACTCTTTCCATACGAGAAATACCAATTCTAAATTGATTTTGTAATAATTCTCCTACTTGTCTAATACGACGGTTACCTAAATGGTCAATTTCATCATAATTACCTACACCATGTAATAGGTTTAAGTAATATGATACAGCAGCATAAACATCTGATATTGTTAGACGTTTAGAATCAATTGTCTGGTCATTACCAATAACAATTAATTTTTTCTTTTTATCATTTGGGTCAAGAATTGTAATCTTTTGAATTTTGTTATATGTATCAAGTTCATCATTAATTTGTACTTCTTCTACACCATAACCATTTTTAAAGATTTCTCTTAACTCTTCTAAAACATCTTTAGTTACAACTGTTCCTTTAGGATATTTAGTCTCTCCATCAATTACTATATCTTCAGCAAGTGTTTGATTTAACAAACGATCTACAATATTTAGTTTACGATTAAATTTATAACGTCCTACTTTTGCTAAATCATATCTAAATTCATCGAAGAATCTAGTAATAATATGGTTTTTAGATGAATCTAGTGTTGCAGGTTCACCTGGTCTTAATTTTTCATAAATCTCAATTAAAGCTTCATCTAAGTTTTTAGTTGCATCTTTAGCGATAGTATTTTTAAGATAATCATCTTCACCAAATAATTTTAAAATATCATCATCGCTAGAAAGACCAAAAGCACGTAATAATGTTGTTAAGGTTACTTTTCTAGTTCTATCTATTCTTACATATAATACATCTCTTGCATCAGCTTCGAACTCTAACCAAGTACCACGAGTTGGTATAATTTGAGAAGTAATTAATTCACGACCATTTTTATCAATTTCATGATTAAAATATACACTTGGTGAACGAACAAGTTGTGATACAATAACACGTTCTGCTCCATTTATTATAAATGTTCCACTATCAGTCATGATTGGCATATCTCCAAGGAAGATTTCTTGTTCTTTTACTTCTCCTGTCTCACGATTAAAAAGACGCACTTCTACTTTTAGTGGTGCTGCATAAGTAGTCTCTCTATCTTTGCTAGCTTTGATAGAGTATCTTGGCTCTTCGAAATGATAATCACCAAACTCTAAAGATAGTGTTCCTGAAAAGTTTTCAACTGGAAATAAATCTTCAAAAACTTCTTTGATTCCTGTTGTTACAAACCAATCATAAGACTTCTTTTGAATTTCCAATAAATCCTTTAGTTCATAAGTATTTCTTATTCTTGAATAATTTCTTCTTTTACGTTTTTTTCCATATTCTACAATTTTATATGACACTCAAATTCACCCCATTACCATAGTTTTTTACATTTTATTATTTAAAAAAATAATACATTGCCAATTTATATTATTAACATATATTTATCAACAAGTCAACATATTTTTGCACTAATTATATAAAAACCTTTACTTTTATTAACAATACTTACATCATAGTATTTTTTTAGGTCAAAAATTGTCGACTTAGCCCCTTGTTCTTTTCTTATTACTAAATACATTACTCCATCAGGTTCCAAATGGCTTCTAGCATTAAGCAAAATATCATAAACTATTTTTTTCCCTGCTCTAATTGGTGGATTAGTAATAATTGTTTTATATTTCTTAGTAATGTTTTCATAACAGTTACTTTCAAAGATATTTATATTAGAACATTTATTTTCTTTAACATTTCGTTTTGATAAATGTAAAGCTCTTTTATTAATATCTATCATATCGACATTTAAATTAGTTTTTTTATTAATAATAATCCCCAAAACACCATAACCGCAACCAACATCAAGTATTGGGCCTTTTAGATCTTCATATGGCAGTGATTCTAAAAGTAATTTACTACCATAATCTAAACCATGTTTAGCAAAGACGCCATTGTCCGTATAAAAAATAAAGTTTTGATCAAAAAGAGTGGTTGTAGTTTTTTTTAATTTACTAGGGAGATTTTGGTCATTTTCAAAGTAATGACTCATTAACATCACCTCAAAACAAAGAAAGAGACAACCCATTATACAAAAAGTATATAGTTTGTCTCCTTTCGTAGTGTTATAATACACTATTTTTCCTATTTCGTCAACACTTTTTTGCGAAGTTGTTTCTCAAAATTGGCATTTGACAGTTTTGAAGTTATATCAAGGTAGTCAGAACTTATTAAATATTCTTTTTTAATGTGTTTTATATTAACATAATTTATATAGAAATAAAAGATTTAATACCAAGTTACTCTTATAATAATAGTTATCATTGTAATTAGTAAATATAATGTAGATATTATAAATGCAAGATAACCTAAAACATGATGATTTAGAAGCTTCTTTTTTATAGTAGTTATTACTAACTTAAGCAATGTAAAGACTATAAGTATTAATATTGGAATCAATAATAAAGATAGATAAATTACATGCCCATTGTTTGCTAATGCTAATGGATAGAAAAAAGGAAAGCAAATGCTTATACTTATAAAGATACTAAAGTATAAGTTTAATATTAACGATAATAAGGAAAAGTTCTTATAATAGATGAATAATGCTAGGGGTATAAATATTATTAACCATAAGGGATAAGCAGTTATAGTTTTAAAAAGAAAAGGATAATCTTCAATATAAGTAAAGTAATAGTAACTTAAGAAGTATGCTAGTAATATTATAATGACACTTACGATTAAAAGAGGTGCTTCTTTCTTAAAACTAAACTTCTTATTTCTTACATCATCTTTAAAACTTTCATATGAACTTTTCTTTAAATCTACTTCTTTTATATCTTTATATATTTCTTTATTAATGGTACCACAGTTTGGACAGCTAAATAAATTATCTTTATATTCTTTTTTACAATTAGGACATTTCATATCTCTCACCTTTATTTTAGTATAACAAGCTTCGCTAAAAAGAAAAAGAGGCTTTGATTCCTCTTCTACTAATTATTATTTGTACTATTTATCATAGGTGCTAAGTCATAAAGGGTTCCATCTTTAGTTTGAGCTAGTACTGTGACACTACTACTTATTCCAGATGTAACATTAGCTGTATAGAACTTAACAACATCTTTAACATTTGATATAGTTTGATATGTTGTAAGTCCCTCTACTCCATTAGTAGATAATGTTTGATAAACTGGAATATATGAAACTGTTCCATCTTCCATTAAGAATAAGATAACATCACCTGTTCTATCTTGGCCAATACCACTAAATAAAACATCATTTACTTTGTTATTAAAAGTTATTGTCTGACTTTCTAAAACACCTTCTTCTATACCAGTTAGGTCCCAATTTAATAGATATGTGTTAGAAAGAGTTGCTCTATTATAACTTAAAGTAGCAATTTTTCCTGTTTCATCAATACTAACATTAATAGTGCCACTATAGTTTGCTAAAGTGTATGAACTTTCTCCACCATTCTTTATATTACTAGTATCAAAATCTAAAGAATTAGCATTTGTATCTTCCTCTGTTGTTTCATTATCTTCTTCATTATTAGTTTCTGTTTTTTCAGTTTCGTCTACCTGGCCAAATGTTAAATAACCTAGACTATATGCTGTAAAGAGTACGCCTCCACAAATTATTATTCCTAATAATATTCCTAAAAAAACATGTAACCCCGTTTTACTCTTTTTCGCTTCCATAATTTTATCCTCCTATTTTTAATATAACACAAAAAGACAAAAAAAAGAAGCTAATTACTTAACTTCAACAGTAGCACCAGCTTCTTCTAATTTTGCTTTAATTTCATTAGCTTCTTCAACAGAAATGTTTTCTTTAATTGGTGAACCAGCATTATCAACTAAGTCTTTAGACTCTTTTAATCCCCCTAGTTTGACAGTTTTAATATAAAAACCCTTGCAACCCTAGATAAAATCTA
>CAMMBX010000009.1 GCA_946494345.1 uncultured Mycoplasmatota bacterium
GAATAAAAGATAATAGTTGGTATACTCCTGATGCTTTTACTTTTGGTGATGAAGAATTAAGAGGACTATGGGTAGGAAAGTTTGAGACAAGTAGTAGTAATCCTTCTGCAACGGATGGAGGAGGCAATACAACAAGTTTAGATACGATGATAAAGCCGAATGTAACGAGTTGGAGGGGAATAAATGTAAGTAATGCCTTTAATGTAAGTTTAAAAATGAATGATAATGGAAATAGATATGGAATAGAAAGTACAACTGATACCCATATGATGAAGAACAGCGAATGGGCAATAGTCTCTTATTTATCTCAAAGTAAATATGGAAAGCTAGGAAATATTAATTTTACAGGCGTAAATAAAGAAGTATATCAAAATAAATCGGATTATATAACAGGATGTAGTTATGGGAGCCCAAGTAATGGAAATACAGATTATGGATGTCAATATCAATATAATGTAGATATAAATGGAACAGGAGCCTCAACTACTGGAAATATCTACGGAATATATGATATGAGTGGAGGATCTTGGGAATATGTAATGGGAAACTATAATGATATAGTTGGTAGTAGCGGATTTATTACAATGCCAGATTCAATTTATTATGATAAGTATACTACAGATAATGTATTAACTGCCTGTAATGGAAGCGCTTGTTTATCTCAATGTTTATCAGAGACAGCAGGCTGGTATAGTGATCTAAAACAGATGATTGATGAACAAAGCTTATGGTTGATACGAAGCGGTGTTTATAATACCAATACTGGAGCTGGTGTATTTTGCATATATAATAGTATTCCAGGAATAGGTGGTATTGCTGTATCTTTTCGCCTCATTCTAAGCCCAAACAGCTAAAATCTAACTAAGTAATATATACAAATATTTACAATTATAAAGTCTATCTTTAAAGAATATTTGAAACTTCTTGAAAAAAAATTATCCTTTTGCTATACTTTATATAAGGTAAGGTGATTATATGAGTTCTAAAATGAGTCAAAGAACACAAATAAAAAAGAGTAAAACCAAAAGAAGTGAAGACAAAATCGATCAAGCAATGAAAGATGTAAAAAAAATAGGTATTATCTCTTGCTGTCTAATAGCAGTATTAATAGTAGTTAGTATTTTTATCAATCCTAAAGAAAGTTATGCTGCAGGATTTTTAACTAGTGTTCCAGATAAATTTATATCAGAAGTTGTTAACGGTGATGGAACCAACGTACAAGTTAATAACAACTTAATTACAGGTATAGGTCTACCTTGGGAATTCTCTGGTTATGAAGCAATTAATGCTGAAGATGGAGAATTCTCTGATGCAGATGGCAAATATAGTAAAGGAAATGAAATAAGCTTTATATATTGTACTGATAGACAAAAAGGACAAGCTAGCAATATAATATATACCAAAGGTGGATCAGTAAAAGGACAAATTTCTTTAGATTCAAGAAATACTATGAACAGTTATCCTGGACTAGTTTATATAATATTAAATGATAATATTGTAGAAAATAATAGTTTAAGAGTTCCTGAAAATCAAACAGTAGATTCAATGAATTATTATTTAGCACAGGTAGCAATATGGTATTATATCGATGAAGTTAATCAAGATGATTATAACTTTACTCAAGAAGAAAAAACTATAATTGATAGTGATCCTACATATGGACCTATTATTAAAAACTTAGTAGATGGTGCTAAAGCTTATCAAGACACTACTAGTGTAGATAACTATATAACTGTTGATGAAAGTAACATCAGTTATAGTATAATTGGAGATTATATAGAAACAAGTATAATCACTCCAGTAGGTAGTAATTCTTATTTTGATAATTATAGTGTTCAACTAGCTGATACAACAAGTAATATAGAAATACTTGATGTTAATGGCAATCCTGTAACAGGACTTCTAAATGCTAATGAAGGTTTCAAAGTAAGAATACCAGTTAGTTCAACTCAAAACAATGACTTCAATTTACCAATTACTATTGTTGGATACTTCTCTAATAGTTATGATGCTTATGTATATATTCCAGATAATTCTGAAGCCCAAAGAGCTTTATTAGGAAAGCTTGAAAGAGTATCAACTCCTACTACATTTTATTTAAAAGCACCAACAATTCCAACTCCTAATACTAGTAGTACTTCATTCTTAGTATATGGAATAGGTGCCCTAATCATAATAGCAGGTATTGTCTTAATAGTTGTGGCTAAAAGACCAAAGAATGCAAAATAAAAATAAAAACATAAAAAGCCAGCTCTTTAAAGTTGGCTTTTTCTTCCTTATAGTAGGTATCATAGTCTTTGTTAGTACACCTTTAAGAAAACTAAAAGGTGATGTATTTGAAGAAATGAGGCTTGCTATCTTTCAATTAAATATTAATGAGGACAATACAACTATTAATGATGTAAATACAGAAAATTTAGAAGTAACACCAGAAAATACTGAAGTAGCAGAAGAAAATGATAAAAAAGCTAATTATTCATATATAGGTCAATTATCAATACCAAAGATTAATTTAAAAAGAGGTTTTGTCTCTAAAGAATCAAGATATAATAATATAGAATATAATGTTACTATTGCTAATGAAGCAGACTATCCTGATGTTCCTAGAGGTAATTTTATTTTAATGGCTCATTCTGGTAATGCCTATATATCATTCTTTGATAAACTATATAGACTAGAAATAGGTGATGAAGCTAGTGTTAGTTATAATGCTGTTACTTATAATTATCGCCTTACAAACATCTATAATCAAGCTAAAACAGGAACAGTAGCTATATACCGAAATCCTGCTGTTAAAACATTAACCCTTATAACTTGTACTCACAATGATGACTATAATCAAACAATATATATTTTTGAAGAAATATAAGAATAAAAAGGAGAATAGATATGGATTTAAGTTTAATACAACAATTTCTAACTTTTATAACTCTACCATTTCAATCGTTTTTGACAATTGAAATACTTTTAATCTTTATTATTATCTATCTTTTTCTAATAATAAATGAAAAAAGACAAAATAACAAAGTTAGAATAGCTCTAACTGCTCTAATAATCTTTCTATTCTCATTATTAGTATTTTATTTTTCTAATGATATGATAGATGTTTTAAGTGAAATAATAAGAACTCTAATGAGATGCTTCTATTTCCCAAATATTATATTCTATATCTTAACAACAGTTATATCTTTAATTATATTAATCTATACACTATTTAAGAGCCATCAAACTAAATTAAATAAGATTATTACTTATACATTAACATTAATTCATTTATATTTATTTACAAACTTTATTTCTCTTGCTATTACAACTAACTTAAGTTTAATAGATACTGCTAATATTTATCAACATGATAATATGTTTGTAATAGTGCTTTCAAGTCAGATTATCTTTATCATCTTAATAATATATAAAGTAATCTATCATTTTTGTTATATTAGACATGAGAAATTGAAAAATAAACAATAAGATGCTATAATGACTAGGAAGTGAGGTAATTATGAAGAAAAAAATAATTAAACTTAAAGACAAATTTATACGATATATTAAAAGAATAAAAGAAGAAAAATTAATAAGCAGTTATTTTAAAAATAACAGGCTTTTTCTTGTCTATGTATTTGTATGCGTTTTAAATTCTACATTACTTAGAATCTTTACTATGCCTACTATGGAAAACTACTTATCATTTAAACCTATAGTAGCTGATATAGCAGTTGTAACAATCATAGGTTCATTTTCCTATTTATTTAAAGGAAAGAAAAGATATACATATCTATTGATATGGGCTATTATTTTTACAACAATATGTACTATTAATTCTGCTTATTATACTTTCTATACATCATTCGCTAGTGTTTCTATGTTATCTTTAACTCAATATATTGGTCAAGTAGGGGATGCTGTTGTTGAAAATGTTTTACAGATTAAAGATTTAGTTTATATCTTTCCTCTTGGGTTCTTCATATATTACTATCATCGTCTTGTTAAAAAAGATAAATATAAAATTTATGGTAAAGAAACTAGAATAAAGAAATTTAAAAATACTCTTATTACAGGTGCCATTATCCTTTTATTATTTGTAGTATCTTTATCTAGTCTTGAAATAAGTAGATTTGTTAAACAATGGAATAGAGAATATATTGTTATGCGTTTTGGTATTTATATGTACCAAGGAAATGATATTGTCACTAGTATAGGACCACAAATTTCTGCGATGTTTGGTTATGATGATGCTAAAAAAGAGTTTAATGAATATTATCAAGATCGGAATGACGAACAAGATTATACAAATGAGTATACTGATATTTTAGAAGGAAAAAATGTAATTGTTATTCATGCTGAAAGCCTTCAAGGTATTGCTATCAACAGAACTTTTAATGGTGAAGAAGTAACACCTAACTTAAATAGATTAATTAAAGAAGGAATGTACTTTAATAATTTCTATTCGCAAGTAAGTGTTGGTACAAGTAGTGATACGGAATTAACTTATAATACAAGTTTAATGCCAACCCAAAATGGTACTGCTTTTGTAAGTTATTTTGATAGAACTTATATTTCTACACCATCTTTACTTAAAGAGAAAGGTTACTATACCTTCAGTATGCATGCTAATAATGCTGATTTTTGGAATAGACGAGCTATGCATGAATCCCTTGGTTATGATAAGTTTTACAGTAAAGAAACATATAAAGTAAATGATGAAGATATAATTGGCTTAGGACTATCAGATAAATCATTCTTTGCTCAATCAGTAGAAAAGATAAAGAAGATTAGTGAGGAACATGATAAATACTATGGATATGTAATAACCTTAACAAACCACACACCATTCTCTGATATTGATAAATATGGTGACTTCCCTGTTACTATGAAAACAACTATCACAAATGAAGATGGTACTACAGAAGAAATTGAAGCCCCATATCTAGAAGGAACTAAATTAGGTAATTACTTTAAATCCGTTCATTATGCCGATGAAGCTTTAGGAGAATTCTTTAATGAAATGGATGAAGCTGGACTTTTAGATAATACTGCAATTATCATATTCGGAGATCATGATGCAAGACTTCCTAGAAGTGAATTTAATCTAATGTATAATTATGATCCTGCCACTGATGATATAAAAGATGAAGAAGATCCAACTTATATAGATTATGATAGTTTTGATTATGAACTAGATCGTAAAGTTCCACTTATCATTTGGACAAAAGATGGCTCAGTTCAAGGAGAAATTAACTATACAATGGGTATGTATGATGTAATGCCTACACTTGGTAATATGTTAGGATTTTATAATAAATATGCTCTAGGACATGATATTTTTGAGATTAAAGATAATAATATTGTTGTCTTTCCTAATGGGAACTGGGTAACTGATAAAATGTATTATAATAGTCAAAAAGGTGAATATAAGCTTCTAAAAGATGAAATAATAGATGAAAATTACATTAACGAAAATAATGAATATGCCGAAAAATTATTAGATATTTCTAATAAAGCGATTGTCTTCGACTTATTTAATCCTAATAGTGAAGAAGAAGTAAATGAAGCTGTATCTAAAGAGAATTAGAGGGGAGAAATACTATGAGACTAAAGAAAAAAGTAAAAGTAATGTTAGTAATTGCCATAATGTTAATAGTAGCAGGTCTAGGATTTATCGCTTATGAAAGTATAAAACCTAAAGCTGTTAGAACGGCAACAGTAGAAAATGAAATACCTGAATATGGTTATACCCTAAAATCTACAAGAAATAATAGATATAAAGAAATGTTTCAAGAATTAAAAGACATCTTAAGTAAGAAAAATGTTGATGAAAAAGCTTATCTAGAACAGATTAGTAAAATGTTTATAATGGATTTTTATACTTTAGATGATAAACTTGCTAATACTGATGTTGGTGGTATTGATTTTGTTCATACTAATGCTAAAACTAACTTCTTAGAAAAGAGTGAAGATACAGTTTATAAATATGTAGAAAGTGATATCTATGGTAATAGAGAGCAAGAACTACCAGAAGTTACTGATGTAACAGTTGATAATATTGAGAATATAGAGTATACTATAGGAACAGATTTTACAGATGATAATGCTTATCAAGTAGAAGTTTCCTTAAAATATAAAGAAGATATGGATTATCCTACTAAAGCGACACTTACTTTTGTTCATGAAGATAATAAGTTATCTTTAGTAGAAGTAGAATAATATCTTCTTTTTCTTTAAATGGAGTGATTAATAATGGAAAGATTACAAAAAGTAATAGCAAATGCAGGAATTGCCTCAAGACGTAAAGCTGAAGAGTTAATTAAAGAGGGTAGAGTAACTGTAAATGGTATTAAAGTAACTGAACTTGGTACTAAAGTAACTAATAAAGATATAATTAAAGTAGATGGTAAACAAATTGAAAAAGAAAAGAAAGTTTATTATTTACTTAATAAACCAAGAGGAATAATAACAAGTGTTACAGATGATAAGGAAAGAAAAACTGTAGTTGATTTAATACCATGTAATGAAAGAATTTATCCTGTAGGTAGACTTGATTATGATACAACAGGAGTCTTATTACTTACTAATGATGGAGATTTTGCCAATATCTTAATGCATCCAAATGATTTTGTTGAAAAAGTCTATATTGTTAAAGTTAAAGGTATAATTAAAGGAGATGCCATTAATACCATAAAAAATGGTGTTACAGTAGATGGTGTTTCTTATGAGAAAGCTAAAGTTAAGTTAAGAAAAACTGATTATAAGACTAATACTTCTATGCTTACAGTAACTATTCATGAAGGACGTAATCATGAAGTTAAGAAAATGTTCGAAGCAGTTGGATTTCCTGTTTTAAAGCTAAGAAGAGAGCGTGAGTTTATCTTTGATTTAAAAGGCTTAAAGAGTGGAGGATATAGAAAACTAACTCCTAAAGAAGTCGCTATTGTCTATAGTTTAGAAAAAAAATAAGAGCATGATGTTTGCTCTTTTAAATATGCTACTTTTAACGATTTTGGTGTTTACACCAAAATCGTAGTTAATTACAATATTGCTTTTAGAATAAGTAATTTAATCATTTCCTATAACTTACATATATTATTTAAAATCATACAAAAAGAAGCCATTAAATAAAGCTTCTTTCGATAAAACATAAACTTATTAAGATTAAGCAGCTTTTTCTTCTTAGTCTTCCTTAACCTCAATCGCACCAGTAGGACAAGAATCAGCAGCATCTCTTACTTCATCTTGAAGTTCATCTTTAACTTCTTCTACTTTCGCTTCACTTAGTCCCTCATCATTAAGTTCAAAAACATCAGGACAAATAGATGCACAAGCTCCGCATCCAATACAAGCATCTTTATTAACTTTTACTTTCATTTCTGTCACCTCTCTTTAATTATATCTTATTTTTCCCATTTTGCCTACTTTAAATTTTCTTAATAGTATGATATCATTAAAGTAATAGTAAAGTAGGTGATAGTGTGGGACGAATGGAACGGTATGATAATTCTAATAGACATCAAGTTAGAAGTAGAACAGAGAAGAACCAAGACTTATATAATGATTTAGGAAAACTAGAAAAATATACTACAATAACTGATGTATCTAAAATAGATGCTGTTGAATTAAATGCTGCCAAAAAGAATTATCGTACAAGAGAAGGATATCATAGCTTAAAAGACTATGACTTAAATATAGAAAAACCACTAGTTAGAAAAGAGTTAGATGAGTTTAACTTTCTTTATAATAATGAACATAAAACCTATGATATTAATAGAGTCTTAGAAGAAGCAAAAGAATTAAGAGAAAAGGATAATTTAGAAAAGAAACGGAAACTACATAATGAGAAATATAACATTCTAGAAAGTAGTGAAGAAGATTTAGAAAAATTTAAAGAAGAAACAAAACTTCGTCATAAACCTATAGAAAATGAAGAAGAGTTAGAAGAGTTAATCCACACTATTACATCAAAAGAACTAAGAGAAGAAATAGATAAAGCTACTGATAATACTAATAGCCTTTTAAGTGATTTAATGGCTACTAATATTAATGAAGAAGTTTTAAAACCTATCGCTACTAAGATAGAAGATAATAAAAAAGAAGATGATACTAAAAAATTAGATAAAATAAAAGATAAGACTAAAGATTTATCTAATGAAATAGATAAATCATTCTACACCAAAAGTCTTGATTTAAGTGAAGAAGACTTTGAAACTGATGATGAAGATAATGTTAAACCATCAAAATTTATAGGGTTTATTAAATTTTTATTTTCTGTAATATTAATACTAGCAGTTGGTTTTGGTGTTTATTATGTAATTACAAACTTTTAAAAAATGTATATCAAAGTTCTTACAATTTGTATATTAAGCCTTAAGAGAATTAGAAAATAAAATATTTATTTTCTATTCTCTTTTATTGTGATGAGTTTTATGGTAAACTTTATATAAATAACAATGTTGATAAGGGGGAATAGAAAATGAATTTAAACTTTGTTTTAAATGATTATGTTTTGATTTGGAACCTTCTTTTTAGAGCTTCTATTTCTTCTAATATCCAAGGTTTTAAACAGAAGTTGTGGAAAAACTATCGTCATAGTTATAATGATTTATATAAAGAAGAAGAACATATTTTAAAAGATCCTAAAAATTATATTCCAGATGATGATGCTATTTTTGATATGGTAAAAAGTAGTGATGTTTATAAAGAAGTAAGAAATGAAACTGAAAAGTATCGTTTAGAATTATTACATACTTGGGATACTTTAAAAAAAGATATAAGTAAAAACCTAAAAGATATAATTAGATTTGATATTAAACTATATCATGTTTTAGTAGTAGATAAAAAATTAGATGTTATAGGTATGACTGTGCCTAAAAGTAGAAGAGTAAATACTATTACTTGGGGTAATAGAAAAGATAGTGATAATTATACTCTTGCTATTATCAATATTATTGAACATATTCTAAGAAAAGAACTTTCTAATTATCAAGTAGAATATAAAGATATAGTAGATGCTATTATTGAACTTGCCATTGATAATGAATTAACATCTAGAACTTTAAAAAGAAGTGTTTATCTAAGAGGAGATAGTTCACTAAAATTTTTAAAAAGACAACTATATCCTTATTTTCTAATGTATTTAGGTTATTCTAAAGAAGAAATACTAAATAGAATGTTAGAAGATAAGATTATCTTTGAACTTGATAAATATACTTTTGAAAGAGGACTTGCAACAGTTGATTTAAAAACATTTATTGACTTTTGTATTAAAAATCAAAGACATATTCTAAAAATAAGCGATTTAGAAATTATTTAATGAGGTGCAGTATGGAAAATAAGTTAAATCTATTCTTGAAAAAAATAAATCTTCAAAGTAACTATTTTGATTTTTTTAAAAATGCTACTTTAGATAAGATAATTATTAATAAAAATAATAAAAGCTTTTTAGTGAAAATGACTATTGATAAATATTTGCCTAAAGATATTTTAGTTAATTTAATAGAAAACAAATCTTTATTCGCTGATGATTTAACCTATAATTTTACTGTTAGAAACCCTGATAATAGTACTTTATTAGACTATTATCCTTATTTTCTAGATGTATTAAAATCTAAAGATAAAATAACACTAATAGATGTATATATGGATTCATTAGTCTATGAAGATGATACTCTAAGACTTATCGCTTATAATAAAAAAGAAGAAGATAGATTAAAAAATATTAGTAATGATATAAATAATTTCTATCATAATATAGGTTTTAATGACTATATACCTGTTATCTTAAGAGAAGATGCTTTAATAGAAGAAGAGATAAGTAATGAACTTTCTAGTGTTGTTGTTCCCGAACCTATTAAAAAGGATGTTATTAAAGAAGAACCTAAACGTTATAATAATAGTGGAGCTCCTAGAAGAAGAAAAAGTACTGATGAAGGATGTATTTTAGGTAAAACTATTGATAGTGAACCTATTAAAATGAGTTTATTATTAGGAGAAGATAATGATGTAACAATAGAAGGATATATCTTTGGTACTGATTATTTTGAGTCTAATAAAAGTAACTTTAAGATTATAACATTAAAAATGACTGATGAAACTGATAGTATTGCTTGTAAAGTATTTTGTAATGAAGAAGAAGAGTATGGAAGGCTTTGTAAAACCTTAAAAGTAGGAACTTGGCTTAAGATTAGAGGCTATACGAAAATAGATAGTTTTGCAAAAGATGAATTGGTCCTTAATGCTAGAGATATTATGCCAGTAGAACATGAGGAAGAAGAAATTACTGATGATGCGAAAGAAAAAAGAGTAGAGTTACATGCTCATACCATGATGAGTCAGATGGATGGAGTTGTAGATGAAGTAAAATTAGTAAAACAAGCGATGAAATGGGGTCATAAAGCTATCGCTATAACAGATCATAACGGAGTTCAAGCCTTTCCTCATGTTTATAACTTAGTAAGAGATTATAATAAAGGTAAAGAAGCTAGTGACCAGTTTAAAGCTTTATATGGAACAGAACTTGTTATGGTAGATGATAGTGTTGATGTTGTTATTAGACCAAATGATGGTAAACTATTAGACCAAACTTATGTTGTCTTTGACTTTGAAACAACAGGTTTTAATGCTGGTGGTGCTGACTCTATTATTGAAATCGGTGCTGTTAAGATGAAAGGTGGAGAAATATTAGAACGTTATGATGAATTAATTAATCCTGGACGCCCTTTACCTGCTAAGATAACAGAGATAACTAATATAACTGATTTAATGCTAGAAGATAAAGATAATGAAGAAAATGCGGTTAAAAGGTTTATTGACTGGTTTGGTGACCTACCTATGGTCGCTCATAATGCTAAGTTCGATGTTTCTTTCTTAGAGATGGCTTATAAAAAATATAATCTAGGTGAGTTTAAGAACCCTGTTATTGATACTCTTGAACTATCTAGAACGCTAGATAATAACTATGCCCGTCATAGCTTGTCCGCTTTAGTTAAAAGATATAATGTTCCTTGGGATGAAGAGAGTCATCATAGAGGAGATTATGATGCTGAAGGTACGGCTTTAGTTCTTTATAAAATGTTAGAAAAACTAGATAGTAGAAATATAGAGACAATGAAAGAGTTATCTAATATTGTAGACTCTAAAGAGATGTATAAATATGGTAATACTAATCATATTAATATCATTGCTTTAAATAAAAAAGGTTTAAAGAACTTATTTAAGATAGTATCTTTTGCCAACACAACTTATCTATATAAAACTCCAAGAATACCAAGAAGTGTAATTAATGAGTATAGAGAAGGACTACTTATTGGTAGTGGTTGTTATGAAAGTGAAGTTTTTAAACAAGCGACTAGTAAGAGTGAAGAGGAACTATCTAATATTATTAGATTCTATGACTATGTAGAAGTACAACCACCTGAATGTTATTCTCACTTAGTAGAAACAGGTGACTTTGCTAATGAGGGTGAAGTAATTAGTAATATTAAGAAAATAATTAATACGACGATAGAAGCTGGTAAATTGATAGTAGCAACAGGAGATGTTCATCATTTAACTCGTGAAGATAAAATTTATCGTGAGATTATTGTTAATCAAAAAGTACCAGGAGGAGGACGTCATCCTCTAGCAAGAGGTGGTATAAAAAATATTCCCTCAAATCACTTTAGAACGACAACAGAAATGCTAGAAAATTTCTCATTCTTAGATGATAAAACAAGAAAACTTATCGTTATAGATAATCCTAATAAAATCGCTGATATGGCGGAAATTATAGAAGTTATCATTGAAACAGGAGGAATCCCTTTCTCTCCTAAAATTGATAAAAGTGTAGAAACTGTTACTGACTTAGTCTTTACAAAAGCAAGTGATATGTATGGTGATCCTCTACCTTATAATATAGAAGAGAGAATTAGTAAAGAGTTATATGGTGATGGTGTTTATGAAGCGATAGAAGCTAAACTAAAAAGAGAAGAACCTAATCTTAGTGGTGATGACTTTACTAAAAAATTATATGCTAACCTACACAGTACCCTTTTAAAAGGTTTTGATGAAGTAAAAAGAGTAATTAAAGAAAATCTTAAAATAATAGATCCTGATATAACCGATGAAGATTTAGAGAAAACACTTAAGAAAAACTTAGGTGGTGTCATTGGTGGAGGCTTTGATGTTATCTACCTAATCGCTCAAAAGTTAGTTAAACATTCTAATGATGATGGATATATAGTTGGTTCCCGTGGTTCAGTTGGCTCAAGCTTTGTTGCAACTATGATGGGAATAACGGAAGTTAATCCTCTTCCTGCTCATTATTTATGTCGTAATAAAGATTGTAAATATTCTGAGTTTATTAATGATGATGGCGAACCTTATGGTAAAGACTACTCATCAGGTTATGACTTACCAGATAAAACTTGTCCTAAATGTGGAAAACCTATGGGTAAAGAAGGACAAGATATGCCATTTGCAACCTTCCTAGGTTTTAATGCTGATAAAGTTCCTGATATTGACCTTAACTTCTCAGGAGAATATCAATGGAAAGCTCATGAATATACCAAAGTCCTATTCGGAGTTGATAATGTTTATCGTGCTGGAACCATTGGTACTGTCGCTGAAAAAACTGCTTACGGTTATGTTAGAGGTTACTTTGAAGAACATGGAATTGTAGGTAAAAGAAGTACCGAGATTGAACGACTTGCAAAAGGATGTACTGGTGTTAAAAGAACAACAGGACAACATCCTGGAGGTATCGTTGTTATACCAGGTTATATGGATGTCTTTGATTTTACACCATTCCAGTATCCTGCTGATGATAACACTTCTTTATGGCGAACAACACACTTTGATTACCATGCTATTGACCAAGATGTTTTAAAACTTGATATCCTAGGTCACGATGATCCTACCGTCCTTAGAATGTTACAAGACCTATCCGGTATTGATATTACAACTCTACCAATGGATGATAAGAAAATATTTTCTATTCTAACAAGTCCAGAAGCTTTAGGAGTAAAAGAAGAAGATATTTTATGTCCAACAGGAACATTAGGGCTACCTGAACTTGGAACCCGTTTTGTTATTCAAATGCTTGTTGAGACAAAGCCAAGTACTTTCTCAGAATTAGTTAAAATATCAGGCCTATCACACGGTACTGATGTTTGGGCAGGAAATGCCAGTGAATTAATAAAGAATAACATTGTTCCTTTTAAAGATGTTATAGGATGCCGTGATGATATTATGGTTAATCTAATGAACTGGGGTATGAAACCTATTAGAGCCTTTAAAATAATGGAGCACGTTAGAAAAGGTAAAGCGACAAAAGATCCTGAAACTTGGAAGGGTATGGTTGAAGAAATGAGAGCAGCGAATGTACCAGAGTGGTATATTGAGTCATGTCACAAAATAAAGTACATGTTCCCAAAAGCCCATGCTTGTGCCTATGTTATGAGTGCTATTAGAATCGCTTGGTTTAAAGTCTATAAACCATTATTCTACTATGCGGCTTTCTTCTCAATTAGAGTAGATGACTTTGATATTGAGACCATGATAAAAGGTTATAATGCTATTAAAATAAGATATGAAGATTTAATGGCTAAAGGTTTTGAAGCGACTAATAAAGAGACAAATATAATAGAATCATTACATGTTGCTTTAGAGGCAACAGCACGTGGTATTAAATTTGCACCAATCTCTTTAGAAAAAAGTGATGCGACAAGATTTGTTGTTGATACTGAACATGAAAATACTTTAATACCACCATTTAAAACAATAGATGGACTAGGTGTTACAGTTGCTAAAACAATAGTAGATGCAAGAGAACAAGGACCTTTCTTAAGTAAAGAAGACTTACAAAAACGTGGTAAAGTTTCAAAGACACTAACCGATAAGATGGCAGAAATGGGTATAATTAATGAATTACCAGACTCTAATCAGTTAAGTTTGTTTTAGTTGCCAAAGTAACAAAAAGTGCTATAATATAGTCACATTTGCTTGAAGGTGAGAAAGGAGGCAAAGAATGAAAGTAAGTTTTATAAATAAAAAGATATATATAAATAGTATAATAAAGCTATCAGAAGTTGGGTTTGATACTATATATGCAAATGAAGATGACAATTTTACTATTATGTATAATGCTGATACACCAAAAGTTACACCAGCTACTCCTGGTACTGCTATTGGCTTTAATGTATCAGATGCTGCTAATATCATCGCTATGAATACTAAGACAATGGAAGCAACTTCTACTTTCTGTCCAGGTACTCATATTGATGCTAAAGTTCCAGAAGGTATTGCAGCAGTTACAGGTGGAAATCCTGAAGATATAATTGTTGATGTTTCACCTTTCACCCATGTTTTACCTGTTTATAATGCCAATGATAAAAATTGGATGCCAGGTTATATAAATGATTCTAAAGTTTGGGATGGAACATTATATAGAGATGAAAAAACAGGAATATTATATATTGATCAATTAAAAGCAATAAGGAAACAGTTACTTTCAAGTGGTATAAAAGAAGAAAATATTACTTGGGGTGAAGATTCTTATTACACAACAGATAAAAATGGTGAATATCTTTATCCATCAAGTCAAAGAACAAGATTACAACCAGATATGTTGAGTAAAGGTGATTTTATAATTGATGAAACAGGACAATATAGTAATAATCCTAGTCAAGATGGTAGATTTATGCATGGTGTTGCCTTATTAGAAGAGACTAAAGAACCTTATGCTAATGAAGACATTAAAGTTTATAGTTATGGTTCAGCTAGAAGAAGATAGATTTAACTCTACTTCTTTTTTTGTAGGAGCATTTTATAAAAATAAAGCCTTAAAATAGTAGAAACTTTTTCTTTAGATATGGTATTATAATAAAGAAAGAGGGTCTTATATAATGAGAAGAGTAACAGCAGTAGGGCAGTATGGAAATGTTGTTATGGATGAAGTAGCAACTGAAGGTAAAGAAATAACGCATAATGAAATGCTATATAATATGTTTGAAGAACTATTGAAACCCTTACAAGGAGAAAAAGTAGAAGGGGATTTAATTAGTATATGGCCAAATGCCGGTTTAATTACTAAATATTTAGATATGATGGTGTATTTAGAAACTACATATGATGATGCTATTGTTAATCATCCAGTATGCATTATTCCTCAAACAGTAAGTGAGAGCCAGTTAAACTATTATGATGAAAACTATTTGCATAGTATAGATACTTTTATACCTATATATTATAATGGCGAAGAATTTAAACTATTGGGCGATAGTTATCTTGATAGTTATGAATTGCAAAATATAATAAAATCTAAATTAGCATCTAAAAAATTCACTGCATGATAATATCTTAATATTATATTAAAAAGTCACAAAAAGAGTAAAAATATAAAGACTCTTTTTTCTTTTTATGATATACTTTTAACTAGGAGGAAGTATGGAAAAGATTAACCTAAACAAAGTAAATTACATACAATATGGTAATGCTAAAGGAAAAGATATTATACTTTTACATGGTTGGGGTCAAAATATTGAAATGATGGAACCACTTGGCAATCCATTATCAAGTAAATATCACATTACAATATTAGATTTTCCTGGCTATGGTAAGAGTGCTGAACCCGATGAAGTATGGGGGGTAAGTGACTATGCTAAACTTGTTCATGAGCTAGTAAAAAAGTTGAAAATAAAAAAGCCTACTTTAATAGGGCATTCATTTGGTGGTAGAGTAGCGATAGTCTATGCATCTATGTATGAAGTAGATAGAGTGATCTTATTTGGAGCACCTTGTGTCAGAACTAAAAAGGGCTTAACACTAAAAGAAAAAATGTTAAAGAAAGCGAAAGCCTTACCAGGTATGGGCAAAATTGCTGAGATTGCTAAAAACTATATAGGATCAGAAGATTATAAAAACGCTACTCCTAGAATGAGAGAAATCTTAGTAAAAACTGTTAATGAAGATTTATCTGATTATGCTAAAAAAATAACTGCTCCAACTCTTCTAATATGGGGCGAGTATGATGAAGCAGCACCACTTGAAGAAGCTAAACTATTAGAAGGATTACTTACTGACGGAGCCTTAATTGTTCTACCTGGAACCCATTATGCTTATTTAGAAAATTTAAGCAGGGTTATAAATATTATAAATAATTTCATGGAGGGATAAAAAATGATTGAAATACTTTTAATTTTAGTTACTATCTTAGCAATAACTATAAAATCTAAAAAAAGTCTACATATGTTACAACAAAATCTATATAACGAAAATAATCGTTATGTTAAATGGGTTGTAAATAATAGTAGTAATTTCTTTTCACTTGAACTATTAATAGTTCTACTTGTATCACTTGCTAATGTATTTTTTATAGATAATAATACTATAAGGTTAATCTTAAATATAATAGCAATCATTCTATATATAATCTATGCTTATAAATTTAGATTAGATTTAAAAAATGAACAAGTAAAGAAGCCTTTAGTAATAACAGCAAGAGTTAAAAGATTAATTGCTACTACTACTGTATTATATTTAATACCAATTATTTTAATTATTGTCTATAGAGATAATCTGTTGATTAGTCATTTCCTAATATTTATTTTTATACTTTTCGCTTACCTAAATACTTTTATCATTTTACTTGCTAACTTTATTAATAAGTATACTTTAGAAAAATATGTATATCATCATTTCAAGAGTATGGCTGTAAAAAAACTAAGAAGTATGCCAAATTTAAAAGTTATAGGTATAACAGGTAGTTATGGTAAGACAAGTAGTAAAAATATTTTAGCAGATATTTTAAATATTAAGTATGCTACTTTACCAACACCAAGGAACTTAAATACTCCATATGGATTAATTATTACTATTAATAATCATCTAGATAAATTTACTGATATCTTTATCGCTGAAATGGGAGCCTATGTTAGAGGAGAGATAAAAGAACTTTGTGATTTAGTTCATCCAAAGTATGGTATTTTAACACGCATTGGTACCGCTCACCTAGAAAGCTTTGGTAGTGAGGAGAACATAAGAAAGACTAAATTTGAACTTATTGAATCACTTCCTCTTGATGGTATTGGTGTCTTAAACAAAGATGATCCCAAACAAGTTAGTTATAAACTAAAAAACAAGTGTAAAATACTTTGGATTGGTATCGACGAAAAAGATGTTGATGTTCATGCTAGTAATATAAAATGTTCTAGTGTTGGAACAACTTTTGATGTTACTTTTAAAGGGGATAAGAAAAAATATGAGTTTGAAACTAAACTATTAGGAAAGCATAATGTCTACAATATTTTAGCAGGCCTTGCTTTAGGACGTGAATTTGGAATACCAATTACAAAATTACAACAAGCAGTTAGAAATGTTAAACAAGTAGAGCATAGACTAGAACTTAAGAAGATGGGTTACTTTTATCAAATAGATGATGCTTATAACTCTAATCCAGTAGGTGCTAAGAGTGCTTTAGAAGTATTATCTATGATGCCAGGATTAAAGATAGTAGTAACACCAGGTATGGTAGAACTTGGTGATAAAGAAGAAGAGCTTAATAAAGAGTTTGGTAAACAAATCGCTACTATTTCTAAAGCTGACTATGTAGTTCTAATTGGTGAGAATAGGACTAAACCTATTAAACAAGGATTAAAAGAAGCTAAATATAATATGGATAATTTAATTGTTTACAATGATGTTAAAGAAGCATATAATTTTATAAGAGGTATTAAAACTAAAAAGGATATTTATGCCTTATTTGAAAATGATTTACCTGATACATATAATGAAAAGTAGGAGGACGATAAAATGAAAATTAAATTAGGAGTAGTATTCGGCGGTGAGTCAGTTGAACATGAGGTAAGTATAATCTCAGCTGTTCAAGCTATGAATAAAATAGATCAAGAAAAATATGATGTTATACCAATTTATATTACTAAAGATGGAGAATGGTATACTGGTAATATGTTAATGGATGTTGAAGTATATCAGGATTTAGATTTAATAAAAAAATATGCTAGTAATGTAGTATTATATAAAAAAGATGGAGCTTTTGTTCTTCAAAGTAAAGGACTATTTAAAAAGATAATTACTGACTTAGATGTAATATTCCCAATTACTCATGGTACTAATGTAGAAGATGGTGTTTTACAAGGATATTTCCAAACAGTAGGAATACCTTACGTTGGACCTAATGTATACTCAGCTGTTGTATCACAAGATAAAGCCTATATGAGAGATATCTTTAAAGCTAATGATATTCCTATTCCATCATATACTTGGTTCTATGATACAGATTATAAAAATGATCCTGATGAAGTAATTAAAAAAATAGAGAAAATAAAATACCCTGTTATTGTTAAACCTGCAACAACTGGTAGTAGTGTCGGAATTGGTGTTGCTAACAATAAAGATGAGTTAGTTAAAGCCATTGAAGAAGCTATTAACTATGATAGTAAAATAGTAGTAGAAGAAGTAATTAAAAACTTAATGGAAGTAAATATTTCTGTTTTAGGTAACTATGAATCACAAGAAACTAGTGTTATTGAAGAAGTATTATCTAAAAGTGCTTTCTTAACCTATGATGAAAAATATGTTGGTAGCGGAAAAGTTAAAGGAAAACTAGGAGCTAAAATGACTCCTCTAAAAGGTTCTAAAGGAATGGCTTCAGCTGATAGAAAAATACCTGCCGACCTTACTGATAAAATGACTAAAGAAGTAGAAGAACTAGCTATTAAAGTCTTTAGAACCCTAGGAAGTAGTGGCGATGCTCGTATTGATATGTTAATCGATAGTAAAGCTAAAAAAGTTTATGTTAATGAGATTAACTCCATTCCAGGTTCTCTTGCTTTCTATCTATGGGATCCTAAAGGAAAAGATTATACTGAACTATTAGATGACATGATTAGTATTGCTATTAAAGATTATAAAAAGCGTGAAAGTAAAACTCGTTCTTTCAAGACAAATATCTTACAAGGTTTCGCTCATAATGGTCTAAAAGGAATGAAAGGTAAATTACAAAATAAATAGAACTTAGAAATTACTAAGTTCTTTTCTTTATTTTACTAAAACCTAACTCTATACCTTTATCGATATTTTTACTATTAAACTTTTCAAGCTTTTCATAAATTAAGCCTATATAATCATCTAAAGACATATTGACTAAACTTCTTGCTGCAATTACTTTCATATCATTAAATACACTGTAAACATTATTTATAGTATCTTCAAATCCTTTTTCTAAAATAAAATCACCACTACTAACTCTAAACTTATCAAGACCAATATGAGTATTTTGATTATATAAAGATATTATCTTTGCTGTAATGGCTTCTTCAATAATATCTTTATCATCTTTATTAAACTCTTCAAAGTGGTAATCAGGTTCAGGGACATAAACTCCTAACTTTTCATCTAAATAACTTATACATCTAGCTTGATAATAATAGGGTGTCATATAAATTTCCCTATTATAATTAGGATTACCATAATAAAGTAGGGGACTAACTACATCTTCATTATTCTTACTAAGTATTTTTAAGTTATCATATTCACTCTTTACCTTACCATATTCTAAATTAGGTTGTCCCATTAATAAAGTATATTTCTTATGCCCATTATCTAAGACATAAACAACTTCCATGTGTCCCCAATTAATAAACTTAATTTTTATATTTTTACTATAATAATTAGGATGATTTTCTTTTAAATAATTAGCAAAGTCAATTTCAATAAATTTACTTGTTTTAATTACCTCTTCAATAGGCTGTTGTTCTGGACTGAGTTCATAATAAATAAAGTCATAATCATCAATACCTAAAGCTTCTTTTTCTTTCATATTCTTGCCTCCATGTAAGTTATTATAATTAAAAGATAGAGAAATAGCAAATTAATGATTGAATTAAATAGAAAATTCCCACTTTAAGGAAGAAAAATAAAATAATAACTA